>JBMFSF010000004.1:21385-47804 GCA_049967695.1 Candidatus Micrarchaeia archaeon | reverse complement strand
GCACTGCTTTTTGGCGATATCAAACCTATATAAATTTATTATTACAAATAAAAATGATAACCATGGCTGTCGAAATAGATTGCGTAAAAATAGATAAAGACGAAGAAGACCAAGTTATAATAGGCCATTCGTCATTTATAAAAACCATAGAAGACCTTTACGAAGCCTTGTTTTCTTCTGTGCCTGGGACGCTCTTTGGCGCAGCCTTTTCGGAAGCAAGCGGCGATTGCCTTATAAGGAGCGAAGGCAGCGATGAATCCGAAATAAAGAAAGCAGAAAACGCTGCAATGAAAATCGGGGCAGGCCACACTTTTGTAATATTTTTCAAAAAAGCTTTTCCAATAAACCTGCTAAACAGCATAAAAGCGCTTCCGGAGGTTTCTGTTGTATACTGTGCTACAGGCAATCCTCTGCAGGCCATTGTTGCAAGAACCGAGCAGGGCGGCGCACTTCTTGGCATTGTCGATGGTCTTCCTCCGAAAGGAATTGAGGCAGAAAATGAAAAAAATGCAAGAAAAAGTTTCATAAGAAAAATAGGCTACAAGCTATAAAGCTATAGCAAGCGAACAAGAGTACTGCTTAAGAAAGAAGCATAGAAACTATTTTGCGGGGCTCGTAATTGATTAGGCTTTCATAGCTCTCTCCCGTACCTATGAAAAATATGGGTAACCCTAATGCATATGCAAGCGAGAGCAGGCTGCCTCCTTTTAAGTCGCAGTCTATTTTTGTAAGTATTAGCCCATTTATCTTTACAACTTTGTCAAATTCCCTGATCTGGTCTATTATGCTGCTTCCTGCGGTGCTTTCTCCTATATATATGGCAAGGTCAGGCTTTGAAACTCTTGCTATTTTTGCTATCTCGTTTAGCAAGTTTTTGTTTGTTTCCTGCCTTCCCGCTGTGTCTATCAGCACAACATCTATGCTTCTGGCTTTGGAATAAGCTATTGCATCGAAAGCCACGCTTGCAGGATCAGCCCCATATTTCCCTTTTATTATAGGTACATTGAGCCTGGATGCATGTATTTCCAGCTGCTCTATTGCTGCCGCTCTGAATGTATCGCTTGCGGAAAGCGCAGATTGCATACCCTCCTTTCCAAGCATGTATGCGATCTTTGCAATTGTTGTTGTCTTTCCTGCGCCATTTGGGCCAAGGAACAGCAGCTTTACTGGCTTTTCCTTTGAAGCAAGCTCTTTTATCATGCTTACAAAATCATTGCTTGGCATCGCTTTTGCCAGTACCTTCTCCACCTCGTTTTTGACTATTTCCATTACGCTTTCTTCTATCTTGCCAGAGGGCAGCTCCCTCCCTTTCAGTGTATTGCTTATGTCTGAAGAAAAAGCCTCTGCCGCCTCGTAAGAAACCTCCGCCTCTAGCAGCGTGTTCATTATGTTTGAAGAAAACTTTTCTATCTCCTTGTCGTTAAGATGTATGCTTGTCTTCAAGACTTTTTTTATCTTGTTGCTTATTCCTAATTCCACTTTTTGGATTGGTTCCTCTTTGCTTTCCTGGGCCTCCTCCTTTTCCTCCTCGTCTTTGGAGAAATTTTTTACAAGCGATACTAGCTTTTTCTTCAGCTCGTCAAACATCCTATCCCTGTATGAGCCATTTATATATTGCCCATATTTTCTCTGTATGCAGCTTTAGAGAGCATGTCACTCAAGCTTTTCTTTTTCTTTGATATCCTTTCCATCTCTCCGTTGAGTGCATCCGATTTTGCCTTTAAATGCTGCTTTGCCTCTTCAATGTTAGCTTCTATTATATAGCCAGCGCCTATGCTTAGGAGGACCATCGTGCTGTTTGTTATCTGGCCGAATGCCAAAACACCAGCTCCAAGAGGGATAAGACTTTTTTTATCTTTCACGCTTTCTATCTCCTCTATGGTCTTCTTGGCATCCTGCAGTTCTGCAAGCTGCGCAAGCTTTATGTCGGATTCTTTACTTAGTATATCATATTCTCTTGAAAGCTCGTTCATTATGTAATTTAGCTCTTCTGCGTCTTTTGTATTTTGTATAAGCTCCATCATCTTGCTGTCATTATATGAATCTGTATCCTTACTTTCATCCATTTTATCATCCTTTTAACTAGATATTTTTAACCGGATTTGCCTATTATTCAAGCGCTTCTATAATGTGCGCAAGCTCATAGTTTGTGGTCCCTTCTCCTATAAGGATGCCATTCGAGTTGGCAATGGCAAGCAGCCCGACGCTGAGCAAGCCTGTATCTGCCGTGCCCCTTGAAACCTTGAAGCCTAGCATGCTGTTGATTCTATCTTCTTCCTCATCTGTTGCCTTGTTGTTCAGCAGCATGCCTCTATTAGTTAGTATATTCATTGCACCAACGGTCTTAAAGCCTCCTATCTTCATTTTAATGGCTTCTACGCCAAGCACATCCTCTATCTGTTTTACCTCGTTTTGCTTGTAGTCTGGATTTATTATTGCTATTTTGTCATTTGCAAGCATGTTTGTGCCTAGTGCGTTGATGCTGCTTTTCAGCACTTCCATATTTATTCCAAGCTCCTTTGAAGCCTTTTTGGCGTCTTCCTCTTCAATAGTATTGGAAAGAAGCACACCATTGGAATTTGCTTTAGAAAACAGCCCTATAAGCTCCGAATCCAAAAATTGCACTTTTTTTATCTCCACTTTTAAAGCAGCGCGTATGCTTTCTGCATCTCTATCGCTTATCCTAGAAGTAGTAATAACAAAACTGTCCGTAGCTACTGCAAATCCACCAACAAAGTCATTCCCAAAAAGCCTATGCTTTACAACCTCTATTTCGCTATTCATCTCTTATTCCTTGCTTTTCGGCTTTTCGCTTGCAGCAGCCTTTGCCTCAGCTGCCTTTTTTGTATTGTGTGGTTTTGGCTTTGCCTGGCTGCCTGCTTCATTTTCCTGCTTATCTTCATTTTTTTCCTGTTTTGCTTCTGCTTTCTTCTCCTTTACTTCCTTTTCCTTTGTTTCTGGAGTAGCCTGCTTAACACCGAAAAGCGATACATTTAGAATATCTTTCTCCCTGTTTACAGAGAGCTTTATTGGCGTCATATCCTTTGCGTATTTTTTAAAAATAGCCTCATTGACATCCCTTCCAAGCTTGACATTTTTAATATCTGTTTTTGTATAGTGCGCTACTCTCTCCCTCACGTATTTTACTGCCTTGTTTATCCTTTTGGTCCTGGGCTGTGTAGAAAGATATTTTCTTATGCTTATTGTAATTACCCTCTCCATAAACATCACTCTTCTATATGCAGCTTCTGTCTTCTCCAGCTTCTTGCAAGCTTATTTGACTGTATTCTTCTATGCGTGCGCAGTATTGCCAGCACAGGTATCCTTCTGGATTTATTGCCTGCTTTTGCAAGCTTCCTTTTTTTATCAAGACTTTTTTTACCCATATAATCACTTATGCTTTATCTCGAATTTTGGCTCCCTCTTTACTGTGAGTTTGCTTATAAGCATTTTAAGCTGATCTTCTGTTATGACAACGCCAAGCTTGCCAGATTGTGCCATCGATATTAGCAGTTCTGAGAGCTGGCTGTAAAGCTCCGGATTCGCTATTCTTATGTTCATCATTCTTTCGTATGCCTCTGGCGTCATCAGCCTTCTTATCAAGGCTTTTTTCTGCTCTTCTATCTGGATTCTTTTGTAGTTTTCGGCAAGCTTTGCTTTGATGCTCTCTTCATCATCATTCTCTTCTTCCTTGCTCATTTTTTATCACTTAGCTTGTTTGCTATTTTGTCTACAAAAGACCTGCCTTCAGGTGTTATTACCCTTCCTTGCTTGGTCTTCTTTACAAGCTTTGCCTTCTCAAGTTCATTCATTGCATCTGTTATTATGCTTCCTCCTGCTTTTACGCCATGCATCCTGTGGACAACATGCTGCTTCTTTGAGCTGTATTTTGCCCTGAGCCTTGAAACGCCCACGGGTCCTTTCAAGTATATCCATCTAAGTATTGATGCGCTCCTAATATACCAGAAATCAGGATCTTCTGGAGGCCTTTCTCTTCCTGCACCAGACTTTACATATTTTATATATTCTGGCTTGTTTATCATTCCTTTCAGCTGTTCTGCTATCTCTTTGATCAACTTTGTGGTATCCGCTTCATAAGCATTAGCCATTCTTGCACCTTTTAAATTGTTTCCAAATTTAGCTTTATAAGATTAATATGCATTCAGCAAAGCAATACATTTATGCATTCATGTATTACTATTTAATAAAGCAACAAACCCTAGACTAATCCAGGTTTTTGATAATACAGTTATTTTTTATTTGTTTTAATAATTTATATTTTTATCTGTAAGATTTTTATATTATATGCTATGTCCTGCTATAATTGTCAAGTGGCAGGCAAATCATAATATGACTTTTGAATTTTTTGCATTCAAAGCCCTTAGCTAATTGTGCAGTAAAGGTTTTAATAATAATAATTCAAATAATAGTGTAGCAGATTGGCGGGAAGCCAAGGGTTTCCCATATCGCAAATCCCTTTAGGCGAGCCGATATGCCGGTTAGTGTCATGTCTTTATGTGGAGCCCGGGAGGGATCTATGATAAGCCGCGCCGATTGATGGAGAGATATGCGAACCAGGCCAGGCCGGAAGGAGCAACCTTAAGCATATTTTTTTCATGCTTTCGGCATACGGTTTTGAGAATCTTTTCCGGTCAACTCTACATAAGGATATGATGCGAAGCCGGCTTCTGCTACAAAAAGCACAAAACATAAATACAAACAAGTTAAATAAATTAATCAATTCCATAATTGCTGGGGTAGCCTAGTGGTTCCTTGAAAAGCACTAAAGGGCGGCAGCCTGCTAAGCTGTTTGGCTGATAAAGCCTTGGTGGGTTCGATTCCCACCCCCAGCGTATTTACTGCTTCTTCATGATTGAGGCATAAGCTTTAATCATTCAAACGCAAATTTTATAAGTTTAAACTTTTATTAATAATAGATGTTAATATGGTCATAATAAATATATTGATGCTATCGCTTGTAGGAGTAGGCTTGAGCGCATTGTACCTGGCATTATGGGTTTTGGCAACCGTTCAGAACAAGAAATGGCTCTCTTCTTTGCCTGTACCTATATTCATTCTTGGCTTTTTCGATTTCATTAATGGAATGTATCTTTCATATACTTGGCCTATGCCAAGCACCTATAACTTGCTTTTTGGCAATCCTCTGATGCTTTTTGGCACCCTTATGCTTGCAGGAGGATATATGCTTTACAAGGGCACAAATCCAAAAATATTGAGTCTTTTTGGATTCTTCCTTGGAATATTTTTAATAATAGAGTCTGCAGCCATGTATAATTACAAGCTCGAATCAGGACAGTACTTGCCGCCAGCTTTCGGGCTTTTCCTATTTAGTGGGATATCAGGTCTTCTTGCGCCTGTGGTATATGCTGATAGCAAAGGCAGCGGCAAATACTTGTATTATATACTTTTCATATTTCTTATACTGACTATGCTTGCGGCGTTTTTCGTTGGCTACATGGCAATATATTCCCACTTGAATCCTGCTGGTGCATAATCTTTTTGTAATTTTATGTTTTTGTTATTTTAGATGATCTTAATGAAAAAACTTATAATATTCGACATAGGCGGAGTTATCCTTGATTACCATGAAGAGCAATATTACAGCTATCTTTCAAAAAAGACAGGGATAAGCGAAGCAAAAATAAAAAGCTATATAGACAATATGATAAGCAGAATGGAGATAGGCGCGCTCTCTTTTTATGATTTTGAAAAAAGCTTGAGCAAGCATTTCGGAGTGAGCAGGCGCGCCCTGGAATGGAATAAGGCATACAAAAAACTCCTCAAAGTGAACAAGGGTGTTATGCAGTATATGAAGGAGCTGCACCACAACTACAAAATAGTGCTGCTTTCAAATATCTCGGTAGGTAGGCTTGTTATTGGCCTTAGGTATATAGACAGGAGTGCCTATGATCATGTATATGCGTCTTGCTACCTGAAGATGAGGAAGCCTTCTCCAAAAATCTATAGATATGTTCTGAAGAAGAACAGATGCAAGCCTGAAGAAGCTGTTTTTATAGATGACAGGCAGGAGAATGTTGATGGTGCAAGGTCTGTTGGAATCGATAGTATAAGGTTCGAAAATTTGGAAAAACTTAAAAATTCTTTAAGCAAAATTCTAAGCAAGCAGCAATACAAGTGAGATAATGGAAAACTCTAACAAGAGCGAGAAGATCATAAAGCTTCCAAGCAAGGCAAGCAACTTTTCAGAATGGTATACTTCTGTTTTAATCTCCTCGGAATTCATAGACTACAGCCCGGTATCTGGTTCACTGGTATTCAGGCCCGACAGCTATTTTGTCTGGAGTATGATCCAACAGGCTGTGGATCCAATGCTGAAAAATGCAGGTATACAGGATTTTTACTTTCCTCTTTTAATACCAAAAAGCCTCTTGGAAAAAGAGGCAGAACACATAAAAGGCTTCGCACCAGAAGTTGCATGGGTTACGCGCACTGGAAATTCGGAACTTGACGAATGGCTTGCAATAAGGCCTACTTCCGAAACGCTGATGTACGAGGTTGTTTCAAAATGGATAAGGTCATGGAGGGATCTTCCATTGAAGATGAACCAGTGGAACAATGTCCTGCGCTGGGAGTTCAAGCACCCCACCCCGTTTTTCAGGAGCAGGGAATTCCTGTGGAATGAGGGTCATACAATTTATGCAAGCTTGGAAGAGGCAGATGCAGAGCGGGATGTTATTCTTGGAATATATCTGAAGGTATTGAAAGATTATCTGGCTCTTCCTGGAATACCTGGAAGAAAGACTGACAATGAGAAGTTCGCCGGCGCACTTGCCAGTTACAGCATAGAGCATATAATACCTGATGGAAATGCGATCCAGGGGCCAGACTTCCACAGTGACGGCCAGAACTTTTCCAAGGCATTCGGAATAAAGTTTATAGATAAAGAGGGCAATACTCAATTTGCATACCAGAATACGTTTGCAATATCAACAAGAGAGATAGGAGTAATGGTAGCAGTGCACGGCGATGACAAGGGACTTATTATTCCTCCACGGCTTGCGCGAATACAGGTTGTAATAATACCAATATATAACAATGCCAACAGCTCTAAGATAATCAGTTATGCTAAAAATATTGAAGAAATTCTATCGAAAAGCTTCAGGTGCTATGTCGATGATAGGGACAATTATTCTCCAGGATGGAAGTTTAATGAATGGGAACTTAAGGGCGTGCCTGTAAGGATAGAAGTTGGCGCAAGAGAGGTTGAATCAAAAACAGCCACAATAACAAGAAGGGACACCTTTGAAAAAGCTTCCACAAGTATTTTAAGTCTAGAGAACTTCGTGTCAAAGCTCTTAGATTCTATACATGAGAACCTTTACAACAGAGCCAAGGCAAACCTAGAAGCAAGCATACATTATGCTGACACCTATGAAAGCTTCAAGGAGCAGCTTGCAAAATATAAAGGGTTTATCTCTGCGCCTTGGTGCGGCAATACCGAATGCGAGCTTAAGATAAAAGAGGAAACAGGTGCAAAAGCAACAAACATGCCTTTTGACAACCAGCCTCCAAAAGATGGAGCCCGCTGCATATATTGCGGCAAGGAAGCGAAGCATATTGTGAATTTTGCAAAATCATATTAATTTGTTTTTTTAAATAATATCAGGCAATTTGTACCAGCCCCGTCATCTAGTGGCCAAGGATAGTGGGCTTTGGACCCATTTACGTCGGTTCGAATCCGGCCGGGGCTATTTTGGACATCTTTTTCTAATAGAATTGCAAATGAGCAATAAAGATATAAAATTTTAAAATAATAATAATTCAGGTTTTTTAATGACCCAAGAAGAAATTGAAAGATTGACAGCAGAATATGCGCAGTTGCAGGACACCTTGCAATCTATAATGCTCCAGAACGACCAGTTCAAGGCCCAGCAGGCAGAGTACAAAGAGGCTCTTGATATACTAGAAAAAGCTACAGGTAAGATATACCGTTCCGTAGGTGGCATAGTTGTAGAAGCCACAAAGGAAGAAGCCATAGCAGACATAAAGGAAAAGCAGGAATTTACTGAGATGCGGCTGAACATAATAGCAAAGCAGCTGCAAGAGACATCGAAAAAGGAGCAATCATTGCGCGAAGAAATTTCAAAGCTTTTGAAGAATCAGCAGGATGGCAAAGAAGAATGAGCATATGGAGCTGGATATTGAAGGATTGGTTGATTTTGTAAAAGCTAACAATGGAAAAAAGGCAATTATAACTTTCCATAGCCTGGGGGATACAGATTCGATCGCATCGGCTTTTGCACTTGCCCCGTTTTTCCGGAAATCGATAATATCTTCTCCAGATACCATAACTTCAAACGCTTCCAGGATATTGAAAAAGCTTGGCTATGACCCATCAATGATAACTTCCGAATTTCCTGATGCAGATCTTGTTGTTCTCTTGGATGTTAACAATTTCGACAATTGCGGTTCTTTTGCATCAAAGCTTAAATCTGCCTCTATTCCAATATTGATAATAGACCATCATGCCCCTGAAGCACCACAAGCAAGCAATATATACGTTTTCAATGACGAATCATACAATTCCACTGCAAGCATTGTTTGCGAACTTTTAGACAGGTTTAATATGCATGTAGATGCAAGGATCGCGAAGCTGCTTGCTATGGGTATAATATCGGATTCTGCAGGATTCAAGAATGCAGATTCAAGAACCTTCTTGCAGCTAGGCAAACTTTTCGGAATTTCAAATACCAACTACATAACGCTGCTGGAAGAGTTGGAGCACAACCCTTCTACAGACACAATATTAAGCTCTCTGAATGCAATATGTTCCGCCCATAAGGAGGAGGGGCACAACTTTATTTACATGTATGGCAAGGCAGAAATGCAGGCAAATATGGCTGCGGATACAGCAATAAGCATTGGCATAGACCTTGCCTTCTTTTATACTTTGCGCGAAGGAGAAGTTTCTTTTTCGGCAAGGCTAAAGCCCGGTCTTGATAAAAAATTCGGAATACATCTTGGCATAATATTCAGGGATATTTCCTATATAATAGACGGAAACGGAGGTGGCCATCCCTGTGCAGCTGGCGCATACGGTCCCAACAAGGCTGCCCTTAATGCCTTTATTGAAAAATTCAATGAAATAATATATAAAAAATTAGGAAATAGATTAAAGACAGTAAATTAAGGAGAATATCATTGTTCATGGCTACAATGTGGGAGGTTGGATGAAAATTGCAATAGTATCAGATACCCATTTTGGATACGAACGCTTTTATGAAGACGCGTTCATTCAGGCAGAGACTGCCTTTGAAGAGGCAAACAAGCTTGCCGATGCTATCATTATACCTGGAGACATATTCGACAAGAAGAATCCCAGACCGGAGGTGCTTGGGAGAGCATTTTCGATTTTCAGGAAACTCGACGAATTTGAATGGAACGCAAAGATCATAGATTACAAGCCCATGGAAAATGGCAAAAATATATACATCACCAAACCCATTGTAGCAATACCTGGCACGCACGAGAGGCTTGCTGTGGGGAAGGAGAATGCTGTCGGGCTTTTAAGCATTGCGGGACTTGTGGCAGATACCAGCGAAGCCTTTACGATAATCTCAAAAGGCAGCGAAAAAGTAGCAATATACGGCATAGGCGGAATTTCAGAAGACATGATAAAGGAAAAGATTAAGGAGTTAAACCCTGTGCCGCTGCCAGGCATGTTTAACATACTGGTATTTCATCAGTCTATATACGAGCTGATGCCTTTTAGCAGCGATTTCTTAAGCAAGGAAGAGCTGCCCAAGGGCTTCGATCTTTACATAGATGGTCATATACATAACAGGATAAGTGATACTGTCCACAATAAGCCTTTTCTTATTTCAGGAAGCACTGTTTTGACGCAACTTAAAGAGTCGGAACAGGAGGACAAAGGCTTTTATATTTTTGATACAGAATCCAAAACTTACGAATTTCATTATATAAATTCTAGGAAGTTCAAAGTCATACGCATAATACTTGAAGATGCGGACCCTTCGGAAGTCGTAAATAAGCTAGAAGCAGAGATCTCTACAAGCATAAGTTCGCAGATGCCAATACTCAAAGTGTATCTGCAGGGCTCGATAAAATCCGGGTTCGATGCTATAGACATACCAATATCATCAGTAATCAAAAAATTTTCTGAAAAGGCGTATATAGAAGTAGACCAATCTGACCTAAAGAGCGCGAAAATGGAAAAGAATATAGAAAATATCAGGGCAGGCAAGATAGAAGACCTCCCTATAAAGGATTTGGGCATGCAAATGTTTGTTTCAAGGCTGAAGGATCTTGGCTATGACTATAATATAGATCCATCAGCAATATTCGAAATCCTTTCCTCTGAAGACTCTCATGACTCTGCAATAAAGAAAGCTTTGGCATTAATACTAAGCGAGAAATAAGTACACATGGTGGCAATATGGAATATGAAATGGTCTGCAGGAGCTGCGGTAAAAAATATCCAAGCAGCTATAACAAGCAGGTATGTGAATCCTGTGGAAGCATACTGGAAGTGGTTTACTTGGCAGCTCCAAAGAGCTCGGATTTCAAGGGCGATGGTTTTTGGTCTTATGCAAACCTGCTTCCTGATAGCAAATACAGAAATTTCGAAGTAGGATCAACAAGGCTGATTCAGAGCCATGAAAGCAGCAGCCTTTACTTGAAACTCGAAACTGACAATCCAACAAACTCTTTCAAAGATCGGGGCTCTGTAATAGAGGTTTCAAAAGCGCTAGAATATGGATATGATGAAATTGTTTGTGCTTCCACCGGAAATATGGCCTTTTCAATTACGTATTATGCCAATATCTTGGGCATAAAAGCAAGAATATACATCAGCAACAACGCAAGCGTAGACAAGATAAACGATATAAAAGCTATAGGGGATGCCAAAATAATAAAAGTAAATGGGGATTTCAACAAAGCGCAGGGCGAAGCGGCAGCATATGCAAAAAAGGCAGGTGCATTTTTGGCAGGAGACTATTGTTATAGGAAAGAGGGGCAAAAAACAATAGCTTATGAGCTTTTGAAGCATTCAAAATTCGATGCAATATTTGTGCCTATAGGAAATGCAACGCTTATAAGCGGAATTTTTAAAGCATTGAAAGAGATGAAGAACTCAGGTTTCATAGATTACATGCCAAAGATCATTGGGGTGCAGGCATCAGGCTGTGACCCTGTTGTGAAGGCGCTTTCCAAAAACACTTCTATAAAGTACATAGTTCCTAGGACAAAAGCGGATGCAATAGCGGTAGGTTTCCCAACTTTTGGTGATCAGGGCGTGGAAGCAATAAAATCCACAAAGGGTTTTGCATACTCAATAAAAGATTCAGAACTGGAAAAGGCGCAGCATTCTTTTATTAAAGAGTATGGGCTGGTTGCAGAGTTGGGAGGCATAGCAGCCTACGCTGCAGCATTAGCAAGCATATCGGAAGGAAAGATGAAAGGCAAAAGGATTGCCGCAATAGTATCTGGTTCAAACGTATAAGTGCAAAGCTTGATTTTTTGCGCATTTCTAGACAAAGCATTAAAAGAAACAAAAGATAAATCATGTAATATATTATTAAGACAATAAAATTAAATACTTAATGGCTGTTATAGAGTGATTTAATGGCAAAGATAGAAAATATAAGAATAAGAAAAATTATAGATTCAAGAGGAAATCCGACTGTTGAAGCGGACATCTACGCTTCAGACGAGGCTTTTGGAAGGGCTGCTGCCCCAAGCGGAGCAAGCAAGGGTGTTTCAGAGGTCAAGGATTATCCGAATGGGAATGTAGAGGCAGGCATTTCGTTTTTTAAATCGGAAGCGATACCGAAACTTATAGGCCAAGAAATAGGTAGCATAAAAGATTTTGACGCTAAGCTTCATGAAATTGACGGCACCACCGATTTTTCGCACATGGGCGGCAACATAGCAATTGCAGCATCTCTTGCGATGGCAAAGGCGCTAGCAAAAGCAGAAGGAGTTACTCTTTATCAGTATCTTCTGAAAAACGAGGAGCCTGTGCTTCCGTATCCGCTCGGCAACATTATAGGAGGAGGAAAGCATGCGATAAACGGCACCACAATGCAGGAATTCCTTGCAGTCTCTTTTGGTAAGAGCTATTCTGAGTCTGCGTTTGCAAATATAGCAGTGCACAAGAAGGTAGGGGAAGCATTGAAGGCAAAGTTTCCAAATCTTCCTCTGGGCCTTGGTGACGAGAAGGCGTGGGTTGCGTCGCTTGCAGATGAGGAAGCATTAGAAATTCTTGCCAAGGCAACAGAAGAAGTTTCAAATCTTACTGGCATAGAAATAAAGCCTGCAATAGACCTTGCCGCATCTTCGTTCTGGGATGGTCAGGTGTACAAGTACAAGGACAAATCCCTATCTACGGGCGAGCAGATAGATTTCATTTCAGGGCTTGCCGAAAAGTATTCAATAAAGATATTAGAAGATCCTTTGAATGAGACAGACTTCACAGGATTTGCAGAGTTGACAAAGAAAATAGGCCACAAGGTCATGATCATAGGCGACGATCTTTTTGTTACTAACAAGGACCTGCTTTCAAAAGGAATAAGGATGTCTGCGGCAAACGCTGTGCTTATAAAGCCGAATCAAATAGGCACGCTTAGCGATATGATAGATACGGTGCAGCTGGCAAAGCGCAACAACTACAATTGTGTTATATCCCACAGGAGCGGTGAAACTGAGGATTCCACGATAGCGCAGCTTGCTGTTGGTCTCGGCATCGGCTATATCAAGACCGGCACCATAGGAGGAGAGCGTACCGCAAAGCACAATGAACTTATAAGGATAGAAGAAGAAATTTCAGGTAGCAGATAATTTCATAGAATGCCCTTTTGGCATCTACGTTTATAGCCGAGTTTTGCGTTTTAGAATATTGAATTTTCTATTTTTCTTAAATTTTATATTTTCTGCATGATTAAAGTGTTACGAAGAAGTACGATATTTCGTTACAGATATCATAGCTTTAGGTGGAACAGAGATCCTCGAGTTATACAGCAAGAGGTGGGAAATAGAATCTGTGCAAAGGGGTCTTAAATAGAATATCAGATTTGGAGATTACGCGATTAGAAAAATTGATGCTATAAAATGCACGTTCTTTTATAGTCAATAACATCCTAAATTCCTAAATTCCCAGATTTTTAGGCACGAGGATTTTTAATTTTTCAAGTATTTCCTTCTGATCCTTTGTTAATTCATCTACAATTAGATCGTTTTCATAAACTTTACACTTTAGGTTACGCATTGCATTGTAAGTAAAATCTCCTCTACTGTATACTCTTCTCCTATTGCTTTTTTGAGTTCTGTAAAAATAATTAATGTTAAAAATTGTAAGAAAAGAAATCCGCGCAAAGTTTCTTCTCCGTGTACTCTTAATGGAAGTAAATTAATGTCATCTTTAGCAAATCCAAATAACATTTCTGCAGTTTGCCTCAGATAGTACATTGGAACTATCTCTTTTTTGGTATTTCAAATGAAGAAATAAGTATCATTATTCCCTTCCTTAATAATTCATATTCTATATATTCATTTTTTTCTTTCTCATCTACAGTTTGAATAATTAAACGATTGATTTCTTTACCTCTTCTTTTTGGATCAAGAATTATATATGCGTAAACTTCTTTGCCAAAAAGCTCTACTTTTTTCTGTTTTATAAATAAACCTCGTTTTCCGTATTTTACTCCATTATGAAGTGATTCTATACCTACTACTTCGGTGTGTATAAGTTCCTTATACAATGTTCTAACTGCTGGTAACCTCATTAAGAAATCAATATTATTTGCATATAAGTCTTTGATATTGTCCTCAGAAAAGAAACCTGCATCTGTACATACAAATGTATTTTTTACACCGTATTGTTTAAGTTCTTCTTTAGTGTTTTGTAAGGAAGAAACATCTACAATATTACCTGGCAACGTTCTAAAAAATATTGGTAGTGAACTCTTTCTATCTACTACAAGAAGAAATCTAATTTGCTTGTCTATTTCTTCACCACTTCTGCCCCACGATGTTAATGGTATATGTATCTGATTTGGTAATGATGTTGTATCTATTATTATACCGTTTTGAGATCTAGATATTTTAGAGATATATTCTTTGAAAAAGTTTTGATATAGTTCCTCATTTCCAATCTTTCTGAAGAAATCACTTATTCTTTGTGAATCCACACATACTTTTTTGTATAGAAGTTTTGCATAGTTCCCCACATACCATCTTTAGTATATATACTTAAGCAGCCAATCGCAACCAATCAGGATATTTGTTCACATTACTTATTTAAGTAATATAAATTTAAAAAAAATGTTACTATCAAATCTGTATACTTAGAGACTAAGATAAATAGATTACATATTACTTAAAAGTAGCAGAGTTGTAGATTAAAGCACTCAACCCTTTCTAAAAAGAGTTAGCTTCTAATATCAAATAAGGAACAAAGAAATATTAATACATACTTTTTCATGAATACTGCTCTAAACTCATTACTTATTTACGCTATTCGGCAAGAATATCTTAATTATTGATTATGCTTCTTACCATGCTAAGCATAAAGGACGCCTGCATCTTTCACAGCCAAAATCTACTACCGAGAATTGCAAATCATATTGTATAATGGTAGACCTTTGCCCTTGGATGCTCAAAGCTGCACATTTCCTCTATGCTTAAACCTTCAAAATACCTCCTTATGGGTCTTAAGGAATTTCCATGAGCAGATATGAATACAACATCATCTTTTTTTAACGTTGGCAGGATACTTTTCAGAAATTCCATAACTCTTTTTTCTACGTCTTTTATGCTTTCGCCATTGGGGGGTGGGACATCATATGACCTGTGCCACAACGGGTATTCTTTTGGGAAATTTTTTTCTGTATATTCTTTGCTTTTTCCGTTCAAATCTCCATAATTTCTTTCTTTTATGCGCGGATCTATTACAATTTCTACGCCGTCCTTAGCATTTATGCCTTCAAGCACAACCTGCAGGGTATGCTGCGATCTTTTAAGGTCCGAGGCATATGCCTTTGTCGGTTTTATATCTTTAAGCTGTTCTGCTATTTCGTAGCACTCTTTTATTCCTTCTTCATTGATATCTGGGTCTAGCCATCCAGTAAATATTTTATCTTTATTATAATTGGTTTGGCCGTGCCTAAAAAGATATATCTCTGTCATAAAAACACCTTATATAAAAGACATATAATTATAGCATATTCTTGTTTTGCAAAAGATTACATTAACGGGCCTTATACTATTTTTATAAGAAAACTATTTAATGATTTAATTAATATAATATTTATGTTTATTTTGTTTTGTTTTTGCCGTTGATGTTTGTCTATTAAACCGTGTAAACATGTCCAACGTATTCAAATATACATTCGAAATATATATAAAGCACTTTAGGGCAGTACTGCTTTTCTCCCTTTCATTCATTATAGCATTGGCTATGCCATTGCTTGCCCAGCTTCCTACATACATGGCATCTGGTGGAATATTCTTAAGATTGGCAGGATTTTATAATAATACCTCTTCTATGGACTTGTTTGTGATTGTAGTTGGTGTAATGCTTTCCTTGCTTTTTCTAAGCTTTTCGATAGTTGCAATAAATGTGCTTGTAAAGCATAGCAGGACTTATAGAGGGATAACAGAAGAAGTTGTAAAAGGCCTTGAAAAATATACTTCCAAGGTTTTTGCTATTCTGCTTTTATATATGTCGTTTATTGTGTTTCCAGAGTTTGCAGCCTACTATACAATAGGGCATGCGTCAGCAATAGCTGCGCTGCTGAGCCTTTTGCTTCTTCCACTCTTTTTTTATGCACCTAATTCAATAGTAATAGACGATTCCAACATTAAATACGCCATAAAGAACAGCTTTCTTTTTTTCATCAGAAAATTCCATTATTTCCTCCTTTGGATAACTGTTGCAATAATTTTAGTATTCGCTTTTAATTTCATATTCTTGATGCTTGCAGGCAGCACCAGCTTCACAATAGCATTAGCAAAAATATGCATGCTTGTTTTCAACGCAGTAATAATAATGCCTTTCCTGGTAATATTGCAGAGCGAGATCTACATGCAGAGGTTTCCGTTGCTTCGCGGATAAGCTCTGTTATGCCAACAAAGGGCAATCAGTAAACATAAATATATTATATTTTATCTGTCAATAAATATTGATTGCATATGTTTTTTACTATATCGTCAAAGCAAATATTTAAAGAATTACAGAAATGCGAATGCAGCAGCAATTATTTAGCAAGCAGTTCCACATTCAAAAACCTTTACCCCTTAAAAGTGTGAATCATGTACAAAATCAAAAACCTGCCAACAAAAAGCGCCAATTTCTTTTTGGCATTGCTGCTTCTCTCCCTTCTTGTAAAAGAAACTTCTGCAGCAGGATGCAACCCCTCGCAGTTTTCTTCTACTACTATTTATTCTGCTATAAGTCTTGCAAGCATAGGCATAATGGTTTCTATGGCTATTGTTGGCTTATCCTATATGATTGGGAATGTGCTTAACTTGGAAGGTTTTAAGGATTGGTACAAGGGCGAGCTTTACGAAGTTACGAAAACCCTTATAATATTAGGGGCAATTGTAGGTATAATGATTATATTGAGTGATATAGCACTAGCGTTGAGCGGTGTGAATACACCTGCTGCAATACATGGCCAGGACAATTTGGCAGCAAACCTTGGCGCACTCTATAGTTCAAGTTGTGGATATCTGGCAGGTTTGGAAAATACCGAATATATAAATCTAATGGGCATCTATGGCTTGTCTGCAGGTATTGCAACATTGCAGTCTACTCTTGTAAGCCTCTGGTCTCCTCTACCTATACCTCCTTTTATTACACTGATATTTGGTGTTAAAGGCACTCTCTATTATACTGATGCAATTGAGCCGAGCAGGCTTGTTGAAACCACTGTCCTTAGCGATTTCATAAGCGTTGTAATGTTTCCTGTATATATAATTACAACTGCACAGGTAGACCTGTTCTATATTATTGTAGGTCTGGGCTTTTCCACACTTATTCCTTTTGGCATAATACTGAGGGCAATACCTTTTCTTAGAAGCATTGGAGGAACGCTCCTTGCAATAGGCATAGGCATTGTCTTGGTATATCCTACCCTTCTGCTTGCTCTGGACCAGCCTATCACAAACTATATACCTAGTGCTACTGTGCCTCCTTCTGTTGCTTGTTCTGGATTTATATGTACAATACTAGCAGCAGGTAGGACAATCTGGGCATACACATCCTCGCCATTGTCAAGCCTCGCCTTTTTTGTTTTTGGCAAAGGCATAGGTGTCAATGCCCAAACTGCTTTCAGCAATGGATTGGATACTGGAATTAACATTATGAATATAAACAGCATATATCCTTATATTAACACAATAAACAGTTATGGTTCGATATTTGTGCTGTTATTCTTACTTTATATACTGGACCTTCTGATAGGAATTATAATAGTGAGGAATATTGCAAACCTGCTTGGCGGCAACTTGAGGCTTGGTGTTGGGAAGATGAGCTTGATATGACGACAATTTCAAAAAGGATTGGCCTTTACATGCTTTTTGCTCTTATTTCTTTAGCCATGCTTGCAAATCTTTCCTATGGTGCTGCTGCCAATCCTGCACGAGACACATGCTCCTTGTATGGTGGGCAGTATGTGAGCGGCTGGCTTGGGATAAATTTTATTGTAATAATCGTTACTATTTCCCTAGCAGGAATGTTTTACTCTATTTCAAGGTTTCTTAATGAAAAAGCCAAGGCTGCAGCAAGCAATATAGTAAAAATTGAGATAACACAGAGTGTAATAAGCATAGTGCTAATTCTTATCCTTTTGACTACTTCAGAAACCGCATGCAGCATATCACAAAACATTGGAAAGCTGTTGACAGGGCAAAGCATGGATCCTTTTGCCTATTCTATATACTACGTTGGAAACTCCCTTCAAAATATAGGCTTCCCTCTTGTCGAGAACATTTACATAAAAGCTTTGGATCTTGCAATAACCTCAAGAGTGTGGACTGGAATAGCAAGCGCGATGCCGCTTCCTCCTATCCCCATAGGTACAGGTATAATAACTCTTTCGCCAAATGGCGATCCTGCAATGCCTATAGGAATACTTGCAGACCTATACATAGGCATTTTTATACCTTTGATGCTCGTGCCGATGGGCATGCTTTTCTTGCTTTATCTTACCCTACCTATTTTAAGGTTAACCGCATTTACAGTCATACTTCCCGTAGCTTTGATAGTTCGCTCCTTCGGGTTTGCAAGCTCCGGCAAGCTCCGCGAGACTGCAGACGCAATGATAGCAATATCAATTGCCGCATATATAATATTTCCATTGATGATAGAATTCAACAGCTATGTGATTTCCTGGATATTTACGCCCTGCTCTGCAAATACTAATGTCTGCAACCCATATTGGTCATTCGTGGGAATGAGCTACAACATACAAAGCATTTCTACAAATCAGTTCTTTACGCAGAAGAACCTGCTTGAGCAGGGGGGCATAAAGCTTCCTGTGAATGCACTTAACCTGCTTAGTGCCACTCAGTATTCCAACTTTTTCAGCGGGCTTTCTGCTGTATTCTACGATTTGATAAACGCTCCTGCAATTACTCAAAGCCTTGTAAATCAGATGGCAGAGTTTATGTTCAGCTTTGTAATAATGTTTGGGATAGATCTTACAGTAACAGTAGGCTTTGCAATGAGCCTTGCGCATGCACTCTCTGGCGGGGTTATAGGTCCTTCATCATTCTGGAACAACGTGTAGTGGTATTATGATCTGGATGCTTGCATTTATAAAATCAATTTCCTACTTATTTGCTATAGAGGCAGCTAACTTTGCCACTGCTAGAATAACGCTTCTGCCTTTGGTAGGGATAGCAATAACCCTTGATGCGGCAATAGTGGGCATATGGTACATGATAGGCGTGCTTTTGAACAATAACAAAGTAAAGCAGAGTGCGATTGGCGAAGCATTCCAATATGTAAATACCATCTTCATAGTTGTAATAGTCCTTGTAAGCATAAGCCTATTTTCAAGCATGTACAACAGCGTCGCAGAATCGACCCTGCTGCTTCGTCCCTCAGCAATTTCTTCCATGTGCTCAAATATTGTCTCTTCTTCAGGCCTGACAATGTTTTCCAAAGACCCTGCTTTTTCCAGCCTGTGCAGTTATGCAAACCTAGGGCCAAAAAGCAGCTTTACGCAGCAAATAGATTACGGCTTGGTTGCTTCTACTATCATAATGGCGAATGTGACCAACCAGACCGCAACAAACCTTAATTCATTTTATGTTTTTGATGCTTTTATAGGCTTCTTGATGAAGCTATCTCCATTTTCTGGTGTATGCGGCCCAGGGCTTTGCCTTCCAATGGTTCCGAATCCAGCAGAAATAATAGTCACTGTAACATGGACCCCTTATATATATCTCAAATTGGCATATTCAAGCACGAAGCCATTGATGGTGATAATGAACACGTCCTTTGAGATTTCTTTTGCGGAATGGATCCTTGTGCTCATATTCCTTTACATATGGCCATATCTGCTTTTCGGAGGCTTCGTCCTGCGTTCCTTTACTTTTACTAGGAAAATAGGTGGATTGTTTATAGCGACAGTACTTGGCATTCTTTTCATATATCCTGCGATTTTGAGTATAGAGTATGCAACGCTCAGCAATTCTACAACCAACACTACCCTCAATCCCTATGGAATATCTACGCTAACTCCAATACCTGTAGACTCTAAAACAGACTATACACTTAATTTCTTTGTGGAGCCGAGGTTTGACAAAATAGCAGAATATTATGGGTGCTGGCCTGTTGGGGGCAATCTAATCGGGGCTGAGGCTCTTGACATTGGCTATCTGCTTGTGCCTTTTGCAAGCGCTGCTTCTTCAGTAGCGGGGCTTATAGGCCAGTTTATACCAAGCGTCCCGAATTTCTACCTTCCTTCTGGGTGTGATTCAAAAAGCATACCAAAGCTGGTATTCGCTACTGCCAATGCATATGGAATAATAGGCGTTGATACCTACTTCATACCAATAATAAATTTCCTCATAACAATATCTTCAATACTTGGTTTGTCGGGCCTGATAGGAGGCGATACTGATTTGGCTGGACTAGGTAAGTTAATATGAAAAAAAGCATTTTTCTATTGGCATTTTTGAGCCTGGTAATGATTTCTGGAGCAGCATCAACAGGCTTTGATAGCCTCCAAGCTTGCAAAAATATTTTTTCGACAAACCAGAACTTCGGGGGTCTTTCTTCTTTGATATATCTTGCATTTATAGCGTTTTCGGCAATGTTCATGGTTGCAGCTCTGGCATATGCCCTTGGCTATGCATTTCATATTGACAGGCTTACAAGGTTTGCCAAGACAGAGATCGGCGAAATTCTTGTAACTATTATAATTGTCGGAATATTCATAGGGTTTGACGTAACCACGAACCTGTCTACGCCAAGCGACTTTTTCGCATTGGCAAAGGGAGCGGTATCAACCAATACCTACATAACAGATTGCACTGATCTGCTTACGGGATCCATAAACCTTATACCAGATTTGATGGCTATATTTGTAGCCAGGAACTTTATTTTTGGAAGCACCATCACTAGCTTTAGATTATCTATAATAATTAATCTTTTCGGCGCATCTTTTATGCCTTTTTCCGGCTTTGGCATACTGGCAGGACCTTTTTTTGTACTTTCAGAAGTGACTGCGGTAATGATAACATTGATGGCAGGGATGGTTATAGTCTTAGAAATAATATATTACGTGTTTCCTGTATTCTTTTTCCTTGGGGTAATCCTTAGAAGCATACCTTGGACAAGGGCAGCAGGAGGTGCTTTCCTTGGTTTGTTCATCGCATTTTATCTTGCTCTCCCGCTTCTTTTGCAAGGCTTCATATCTCAGGCTGCACTAGATATAACGCAGATAGAGAGTTCAGAGTTCTCCCATACATACAATTACGGAAGCTTTCAGCCGTTTTCCACACAGCCAGGGGTACAATCAGCAATTACCTCTCCTTTACTCCTGCTTAACGGAATTGTCTCTTTTGCACAGAGCCTTTACGGAATAATTACAGAAGGTATTATACCTTTTACAATACAAAACGTAGTGGAGCCGCTGCTTTATCTGATGTTCGGAGTAATATTTTCATTGATTGTGACATTTGACCTTATGGAGATGCTGGGCGATCTGCTTGGTGCACCAAGCCTAAGTTCCAGGCATGCCCTTAAAAACATAATATAGTGATAAAATGATTATGCCTATTGCGATACTGGCGCTGGTAAGCATTCCTAGTATATCCTCTACTTGGATAGAAATAGGATATATTGCATGCCTTGCCGTAATAGGCATTGCAGGAATGATTTACGCATTTGCCGGAGTGCTCAATAGCCCGGATATGAAGAACTGGGCAAAAATACAGGTATACGAGGCTGTCGTGAGCTTCGCGCTGCTTTTTGTATTTAATGGCTTAAATACGCTTTTCCTGATGAATCCGGTTTCCGCAATGTCTTCTGTCAATCTTGTACCAAGCGCATGCAATAATGCAAATGTCGATACATTATTCGGGCTGTCAATGTGCGATTTGGGCTACTTCCAAAGTATAGGCTATAGCTATTTTTCATGGCTTTATGCAAGTTCTATAATTATCCCCATGTTTGCTCCGGTTACTACGATAGGCATTAGCGTTCCATTTATGCCTAATGTAAGTGCGAGCTTTAGCATAAATCCTGTTCCTCTTGGCGTAGAAACCTTCATTTCCGGGATGTTCAGCAGCTTGATAGTAATGCTTATGCTGAACCAGATTCAGCTTATACTTGTATCCGCTTCTGTTATATTCCTTGGGGTTTTCATGGTAATAGGTCTGATAGCAAGAACCTTCGGATTTTCTAGGCGTTTTGGAGGCGTAATGATCGCTTTGGGGCTTGGCTTCGGCTTTATATATCCATTAATGATAGCGACCACCTACGGTTTCATAGACCGCTCTCTTGTTTCCCCTTCAACATTTACAGAATCCATTGTTGTTAATCTTATTATGCTGCCATTTACCGGAGGGACGGCAGCAGGTGCTGAATCATTTGACTGGATGCTGAGTGGCCTTGCCCCCCTTGCGGCAGGACTTACCTTTATTCCTTTCCTAAATTTTGTAATACTCGATGCGTTTATCCTTGATTTCTCCACAGCCATAGGAGAACGAATAAACTTCCTTGACATGCTGGGTAATCTGATATGAACTTTATAAATATTTTTGAATGCAGGAATATGCCAATTCATAGGCAGCTTTTAAGCTTGCATAATCTATGGAGCAAGGCATATATCTTACAATTTGTATACTGCTTAACAAAGGAAAAATCGGGGACAAAATGAAGAAATCAATATTGCTTTTGTATGCTCTAATGCTCTTAGGGCTTGCCTCCATTTCTGCAGCACAAAGCCCACCAAGCTGGTATGCTCCAATAAACAAGCAGATAGCTGATGAGTGGGTGATTTGGCTTCCTGATGCTTCTATAGCAGTCATGCTAGCATTTCTAATAGCAGCCCTGCTATTTGGGATAGGCGTTGCATTCAAGAACGAGAAGCTCAAAAATTTCGGAAAAGGGGAGATTTACGAAGCGATTGCAAGCGGCATAATAGTCGCTATGTTCATGTATATATGTGCAGTATTGTTTGGTGAACTTCCAGGAATATATGTAGGGCAGATTAACCCTTATGCTACAGCCTTCCATCTTATAAATATGACAACAAACGAAACCTATGCTGTATATTCAAGTCTTAACGCAATATACTCTGTTGATTATTTCATAACAAGCATAAGCATAAACGTGCAAGTGCCTGCAGCCACCGAATTTGCCGGCCTTATTTCCGTATTCAACAATTACATAAACCAGATATGGGCATTGCCTCTAGTAGCGTTTGTAATAGAGCCGATAAACGTCCTTGCAAGAATGATAATAGACACTACAGCATTGATGTATGCAGAATATTACCTTATGGCGTTTTTTGCAATAGCAGCCATACCTGTATTTATAATACCTGGAGTGATTGCAAGGGCTATCTTTCCATTGAGGGCTTTTGGCGGAATACTTATCTCACTTGGAATTGCATTTTACCTTGTAGTGCCCAGCCTTTTTGCAGTAGTGTACTATTTTACGGCTCCGACAGCTTTGCAGCAGCTTTATACTGCAAATGCCATGCTTAATAGGTATGGTGCCGGCACAGGCGCAGAATCAAACGGGCTTAGCGCAACAAGCCCATTGGCCCAAACCCTTGCATATCTGCAAAGCGCAACAAGCAGCTTCTGGTTAATGGTTTTGTTCTATCCTATATTTATAATAGCAATAACCTATGCATTTGTCACCCAGCTTTCAAACATTATAGGCGGAAGAAGTTACATGGGTTCGCGTTTGAGAAGTTTCATATAATACAACATAGCTTATGCAAAATGCCTGCATAGCAAAGCCCATAAATAATATGTTTTCTATTTAATATAGATAGACATGGAAAAAGATGCGATATTGTGGAAGCCTCTTCCATACAACAAGGTTGAATGCACTGCTTGCAATAGGCGCTGCAAGATACCAGAAGGGGGAAGAGGTTTTTGCTATATAAGAAAAAACAAAAATGGAAAGCTTGTCCTAGAAAACTACGGGAAGCTGGCAGCTTTGCAGCTGGACCCTATAGAAAAGAAGCCTTTTAATCATTACATGCCAGGAAGCTATGTGCTTGGCATCGGCACGGTTTCTTGCAATTTCAGCTGCCTGTTTTGCCAGAATCATGACCTGTCAAAGCAGCATGAAACAGAAGGCAGGGATTTCATGCCGGAAGAGATTGTAGATCTTGCTATAAAAAATGGTGCAGATGGCATTGCATATACTTATAATGAGCCAACTATATTTATAGAGTATGCGCTTGATACTGCAGAAGTAGCTCATGAAAAGGGACTTTTCAACGTTTTTGTTAGCAACGGCTATATGACTTTGGAAGCCGTAGAGAAAATGAAAGGCAAGATAGATGCGGTAGTTGTGGATTTTAAAGGCAATGCGGAAGAGAAGTTTTCTAATAAGTATGAAGCCATACCCTCGCAGAAGCCTATAATGGAAAGCCTTGTCGCAATGAGGAAGGCTGGCATCCATATAGAAATAACAGATCTAGTAGTGCCGAAAGTAGGAGATTCTTTAGAAGCTGCCAAATCGCTTATGGAATGGATATCCACAAATCTGGGAAATGAAACTCCTGTTCAATTTACAAGGTTTTATCCAGATTATAAAATGGCAGACTTTCCAATAACCCCCTTTGAAGAGCTTAAAGCCCATTATGATATAGCAAAAAGCGCAGGCCTCGATTATGTTTATATAGGCAATGTTCCTGGAAATCCTTTCGAGAATACTTACTGCCCAAAATGTGGCAACGTTGTAATAGGCAGGGAGGGCTTTAATATTACAAAATGGAAAATAAGCCAGGAAGGCAATTGCAAATATTGCGGAAACCATATTCCTATAGATGGAACAATCCCAAAAAGCATAAAATCCAAAAAGATAAGATGGCTGATATGATTTTTTGTTATTTGGGCAATTGAACAAAAAGCATAAATTCCTTTTAACAAAATGTAGATAGGCAGATAAATGTTTGGTAAATCTATGGATGAGATAAAACGCGAAATCTTGCCAAGTAATTTAGCAAGCTTGCTCCGCCACAACCTGCCAATACACTATGATGACGAGCAATCTCTTATATCAATTCTGCGGAGGGTGCCTTCAAGCATTTCAACAGTCTATGCGGAAAGCAACGGAGAGAAAAGAAAATTCGAAAGGCACACAACAGGTAAGAACCCTGGGGGCTTTGTAGAATCCACTTCCAATGTTGACAGCTCTTCTTTTGTATCTGAGCACGCCTTGGTAATGAAAAATTCAACCGTAATCAATTCTAAAATCTTGAACCTTGCTGTAGTGACGGGCAATTCTTTTGTAAAAAACTCAACTATAGAAGAATTTGCTTTGGTAGCCGGTGATTCAAAAATTCAAAATTCTATCATATCAGGCAATGCCGTGATAAAGGGAAAAGCCACAGTAATATCAAAAAAAGAGGGCGGCTGGGAGGTTATCTCTTATTGACAATACTCTTAGGACTATCGTTCATGCAACTTTTTGTTAAGCTTTAAAGTTTAATCCGAAAAACAAAACAAAAATAGAAAATTTTATGGGGCAGGGACTTGAAACTGGAAGAACGGCTGCGGCTGTGGTGCAGGCTGATTATTATATTGCTGGCTGTTGCTTGAAACCGTAAAGATTCCGTTTTGGAAATTGTATGTTTCTGATACATTTCCTATGACAAAAACATTTCCATTCCATGCATTTGTATATATAGGCATGTTACTTGAATATATTATCTGTTTTGTAATAGGATTCCATTCATCTGCTCCTAAAAATGCCATGAAAGGTTCTGACTGCAATGTGAGCCTTATGCTCATCTGCCCAAACGGGAAGTTATTATTGTAAGAGTAGGGGTTGTAATGGTAAATCGTAATTCCTGCGCCGGTAGAGAATCCATAATTGTTAGCTACCTGCATAGTCCCTACAAAGTATTCCATACCCCAGCTGCTGCTAATTTTCGGATATTTGAACTCAGCTTCTAAGCTATTGTTGTCATAAAGCAGGAAGTTGTAGCTGTTGTTTCCTATTTTTATTGCCAGCTGAACATTGTCGTTGTTGTTTATGTTTACAGGTAGCAAGATAAAAGGATTGCTATTGCCGAAAACGCTTTGACCCTGCGAATTGTAAATGGCTATTTCCATGTTCCATCCAGGATATATTCCGCTTAGCCATGGTGCAGGATGATCATATGTTATTCCTTCAGAGAGGAAATTGCCATTGTTGGTAAGCCCGTTTATCCAGTATTGTATACCTTGCCCATATGTTTGTGGCACTGCATTTGCATATGCGCTTATGCTGTTTCCGTAGCTTGCGCCGATTGGGCTTAGGCTGACAAAAAACTGCTCCTCGTAATACCCTTGTATCGTATTTTGCACGTATGGAGTTATTCCTTGTACTGACTGGTTATTATTGTTTTGCAGTGGCTGTGCTTGCTCCTGTTGTATATTTTTATTTATAACTGCAGAATATGCCTGCCCTGCAGGAATTAGCAAGAGCGCGGAAATTCCTGCGATTGCTACGGCTTTTTTTATGTTATTTTCCATCCTTTTTATCCATGTTTCTGGTTTTTTGGTTTCTTCTTTTCTTAGCAGGTTCTGTTCGTTTTCATCCTTCCCATTCGAGACAGGTAAAAAAAGATTCCCCTTTTTGGTAAAATTTATATTATCATATACTACTAGCTTATTCATTTATTCACCAATCCTATTTATCAAATCAAATATTTATAATCTGCTTTTGCCA
>JBMFSF010000004.1:0-21285 GCA_049967695.1 Candidatus Micrarchaeia archaeon | reverse complement strand
CATTTATTCACCAATCCTATTTATCAAATCAAATATTTATAATCTGCTTTTGCCATGCAGAATATTTTTACTTTTATGCTGCTATCTGCCTTGTATTTTGTATAGGCGCCATGGAAGCCTCAATCTTTGTAGTACAAGTTGCCTGTATAAGCCCGCCAGACTCCATAGTTTTTTCTCGAATTGGGTGAAATTAATTTAGGATTGCTGGACATGTTGGCAACCCGCTTCAAATTGCATATTTGCGGATCATAAGCCCGGTTTTCTGTTATACTCTAAAGGCCCATGCTGTTTATGTAATTTATTATTGCAAAAGGCTCTGTATTATTAGATATGTATTGTTTGATATATCTGAGCATTTTGGTATATACTCTCTGCCATATGCGTGCTCAACTGCGTATTCGCTGCTGTAAATATCAACACCTCTAATTAGAGGCTCTCCCATGTAGTAATATACGTACTAGGGTGTCAATGCCGATCCGTAAAGGCTTGCATTGTTGATATTTGTTATATTTTTCAGATAGCAAAGGAAAATACCCTCTTAAAATCTTCCTTGTTCTAATGCTCATATTTATAGTTGTCGCATCATTCAGCTTCTTTTCATATTGATAGCCAACACGCACTCATTTTGTACAAATTTAGGCCAGCCAAAACTCTCATTTAATTACCTTTACAGCAACTTTTACAATAATACCATATTCTGGTTTAGGGACCTCAATTACGTCAAAATACCCTTCAAATTATTATTTTAATTCTGAATTTCCAATAACATTTACTATATTCGCTATTTTTGGGATGCTCCTGCTTCTTTACAAAAAAATTACAGAACGTTTTTATATTATTTTATGGTTTGGATTTGTATTTTTATTTTATACTTCCTATTATGCTGTGGAATGACTTATAACGAAGGCATCGATTTAAGATATTTCCTTTTGGCATTTGCACTATTGCAATTCTTGCTGCTGCAGGAAACTTTTTTTATATATGATATGCAAGAGAAATTCCATGCAAAATCCATAAGGAAGAATTTTTGAATAAAAATGCGTTTTTTCCTATATGTATTAATCGCAATTTTATTCTCGTCAGCTTTCTATGAGATAGTTACAATAGCATCAATAAGCCCTGCAAAAATAGTTCCCTTTGCTGCACAGAGGGCAGACATGAATATGATCTTTCGTATTATAAAAACATACCTAACAACTGTATCATAGTCACTTTCAAGCCTCCGTTCTGGTACGTGCTGGGCATACCTAATATCTATTACCTGATAGGTCAATATCTCTACTTACGAAGCAGATTATTCTAATCTATCGCGCAGCTGCGCATACCTTGATTGCTCGGTAGCGTGCAATGCTTGATAACTTCTTCATACTATGCAAATACTAGCGAGCAGTGCCAGATATTTCATGAATCATAATAACTTGACTCCTGTATTCACAAAGCCATTCAATTATACCTGGTCCTTTAACATGACCTTATATAAAATAAGTAATAAAAAAATGATAATCCAATTAAAGGGGGCTGCTATTTTATACTCCATATACTCTGTCAAAGCCAACATAATTAGCAAATACCTTATGTAGAGATATTTATCTCAGTTTCATCTATTGTATAATTTTATATAAAATTCATATACTCTATTTATATTTTTTGAAATTTATATTTACTATGTAAAATAAAAGCAAGAATAGATTAAGGAGGTAATAGAATGGAGAATATAGAGAATGTTGTTATAATAGGTTCTGGTCCTGCAGGCTATACTGCAGCAATATACTTGGGCAGAGAGGGGTTTAATCCTCTTGTAATAACAGGTATGGATGAAGGAGGCCAGCTAGAGCTTACTTCTACTGTTGAAAACTTTCCAGGATTTCCTGATGGTATAGAAGGGCCAGATTTGATGATAAACATGAAAAAGCAAGCGGAAAAATTTGGCACTAGGTTTGTAAGGAGCATAGTAAACTCGGTATCTTTTGACAGTTCTCCTTACAAAATAACAACCTCTGATGGGGAATATTATGCAAAATCTATAATAATAGCAACTGGCGCTTCATCAAAATGGTTAGGAATACCTTCGGAAAAGAAGTTCATAGGGCGCGGGATAAGCAGTTGTGCAACATGCGACGCACCTTTCTTTAGAGGCAAGAACGTAGCAGTAGTCGGCGGCGGGGACACAGCTATGGAAGATTCAATATTTTTGACGAAATTTGTTAATTCAGTAACCATAATACATAGAAGAGATGCTTTCAGAGCAAGCAAGATAATGCAGGAGCGTGCACTTTCAAACCCCAAGATAAAAGTTATATGGAATTCTGTTGTAGAGGAAGTTCTTGGTGACAGCAAAGTTACTGGTGTAAAGATAAGAAATACCATTACAAACGAGCTGAAGGAGCTGCCCTTGGATGGCATATTTGTAGCAATAGGCTATAAGCCAAATACAGATTTCCTTATTAGCAAGCTAGACCTTGACGAAAATGGGTATATAATAACAGAAGCAGAGGTTAAGACAAAAATCCCAGGTGTTTTTGCTGCAGGAGATGTTGCTGACAGACGCTATAAGCAGGCAATAACTGCTTCAGCAAGCGGAGCAAAAGCAGCTTTGGAGGTAAGAAATTATATTGCAGAGCTACAGCAGGCAGAAAAGCAGTAGCTTTTCTGGTCTTATGTTTATATATTTTATTTTTAAATTATTTATGTAGGAGTGATACAATGCGAATATCAGAACTCTATGGCAAGGGCATAATAACAAATTCTGGGAAAAGGGTTGGTTCTGTTGAAGATATAATACTAGATTTTGAGGAAGGCAGGGTAGCATACCTCATTACAGCAAAAATAGATCTTCTAGCGAAAAGCGAAAATCTTGCACGTGAAATAAAATCTAAGAGTGTGGATTATTCTAAAGTGTATGCCGTATCTAGCACTGTGGTAGTACGAGACTGATTGCACATTAATGCACTGAAATCATTTTGTTATTTTCCCGCTTTTTTTATTTTATATTTTGAAATCTCTTCCTTTATTAAAACCTAAAAAATTAGTAAAATATTAATTAGAATGTTGATAAACAAAATAAACAAAAATAATCAGACTCTTCTTCCTCTTCTGCCTCCTGGTCTTCTTGTAGTATCTGAGGGTATTGGAGTTACATCTTCTATCCTATTTATTCTAAGCCCGCTTCTTGCAAGGACTCTAACTGCAGCTTGAGCCCCCTTGCCTGGAGTTTTTGCTCCTGCGCCTCCGGGTGCCCTTATCTTTATAACTACGTTTGTTATGCCCTTTTCTTTGGCTTCAGCAGCAACTTTATACGCTGCTTCCATAGCAGCATATGGCGAGCCTTCTTGGGAATCTGCATTGACGATCATGCCTCCGCTGCCTACAGCAAGGGTTTCTGCGCCGCTTGCATCAGTAAGAGTTATTATAGTATCATTTTTTGAAGCATATATATGCGCCACAGCAAGCCTTTCAGCCTTTGGCTTTACGTTGGTTTCAGCCATCGCTTTCTCTTCATAAGTAACCTCTCCCTTCTTTGTCTCGTTTTTAGCCTTTTTTGTAGCTGCTGTTTTAACTTCTTTTTCTTTAGCCATAAACAATCACTTTTTAAGCCGGAGTGCTTTCAGTATTTTCTTTAGCATTCGGTACAATCTGTATAGGTTTGTAATAGTCTATGCCGCTTTCTTCTGCAGTACTTACCAAATATCCTGGTTTATTCATCTTTCTTCCATTTATGGAAATGAATCCATGCACAATCAGCTGCCTTGCCTGCTTTGCGGTCTTTGCCAGCCCTTTTCTAAGTACTATAGTCTGCAACCTTCTTTCCAAAAATGCCGTATCCCTAAGATCCAGTAGATTTTCCAGGGTGGATTCTTCTTTAGCTATGCCTAATTTCTGCAGCCTGCTCATTATTTCCTCTTGCATTCCTTCTTTTCCGTTTCCTGAAAGTATGGTTTTGACATTGTTTCTTATTCTGCTTACCTCTGTCTGGATCTTCCACAATTCTTTCATATTTTTTAAGCCATATTCTTCAATTAAAGCATTATCATTGCTTATTCTTTGTGCATCCCATATATGCTTCGGCCTATTATATTTTTTCCTGTTTCTTCTAGGTGCTCCCATTCAATCGCCTTTCATTTCTTGCCCTTTGCCGGAGCAGCAGCTTTTTTGTCTGCTGCATTCTTGTTGTCGGCTGCAGGTTTCATTGCCGCTTTAGCGGACTTCTTCATGACTCCGATAGTGGCTCCTGTCCTTCCTGTCGAACGAGTGTGCTGGCCACGTACCTTCTGATTATACTGGTGCCTGAATCCTCTCCACGTCTTAAGTAATATATCATTGTTTATATCCTGCCTGACTGCATATACTAGATCATTTCCTATCTTATGTAGGTCCTTGTTTGTTTCCATATCCTTCCTTCTATTGAGCATATAAGCAGGTATGCCATATTCCAGGGGGTTCTTTATTACATTTTCTAGTATGTTCATCTGCTCCTCGCTTATGCTTCCTATCTTTTCGCTCGGTTTTATTCCATACTTTGTGTTTAAAACTTCAGTAATTGCATGTGCCATCCCAAACCCTATACCCTTTATCTGGTCTATGGCCTGGTAGATACTGAGGTCTCCTCGTATGTCTTTTTCTCCCACTCTAACTATGGATGTCGCTTTCATTGATTCTTTGCCTTTGCTATATTTAACGTTAGCCATATCATCAACATATGATTAGTTTATTAAATATTTATTGATACTTAAAAATAAAACTATCTAATCAAATTGCACGTATATATTACACTTTATATATTTAAATATTCTTTGATTGAACTGCCTTTAAATTGTTTAGATTTATGCTATGCAGGTATCTGCATGATCTTTATTTGTAAAGCAATCTTTCAAAAACTTCTCCAAAGCTTTGCTATCTATAATAAAATCTTCTTGCTATCAGCATAAAGCCATATTCTAAAAAGATAAATAGTTTTCCTATTTTGAATAAGCTTATAAGCTTTATTTTTTATTAATATTATTAGAGGTGCTAAAACGCAGCAGTCAGAGAAATCAAAAAAGCAGAGTATAGCAAATCTTTTTTTTGTAAAAGCTTCTTCGCTATGTGATGTATTGAGGTCCGCATGCAGCTTTGGAAACAGGTTCCCAACAACTATTTATTCTACGAAAATAAATGGCAAGGAGTCTATTTTTTATAATTTATATACACTTTACAAAGATGATGGCAAGGTCAAAAAGATAATGCTCTACTACGATGATTTTAAGAAAGGATCTGACATAATAAAATATACCATAGACCCTTTATCAAAATACTCAACTGAAAGCTATTCTTTTGTAAACACACTAAGTAGCAGTACAGATACCGACTACTTTATAAAAATAGTTGAACTGCCTAGCAATATATTTTCATCTGCAACAATTTCAAGCAAGGAAATAACAAGCGTAAGACTGAGCCTAAAAGATTTTATACATTCCCAGATAATCAAATCCTTGCATAAAGGCAGCGTCTATAAAAGTTACGTTTTCAATTACAATGGAAAACAGATCATATCAGCATTCGATCTGTTTCCAGACATAAGTTCTGAAAATTCAAATGTGCTTTATTATTCTGTAATAGGAGCTGAGAACACACACAAAAGCAAATTTGTAAAATATAACACACTGTCAGATAAATACGATTTTGTAGATACAATTAGCAGCTCAGAAACATATACCTTATACTTAAAAGTAATAAATTTGTATGAACCTTTTAAATTCTTTAACATAAATAATATCTGATTTAATATCTAATTTATGCAACGGGCCTGTAACTCAGCTTGGCTAGAGTGGCGGGCTTTTAACCCGTAGGTCAGGGGTTCAAATCCCCTCAGGCCCGTTTTCCTCTTATTTTTTGATTATTCTTATGCTATCATAAAGATTATATAAAAATGAAAGCCCTAATTCAGATTTTCTATAGCAGATATTTTATCAAGGAAGCATTGATTATCACATATTTTAAAGTTGTCAACTATTCATGAAACTATCAAATCAACAGCTCAAGATCTGCAAACACAGAAAGGTTTAAATTTTATATAAAGCAATTATTACTAGTGGTTGCATGAAAAATGCCTTTAGTCGCTACTCTTTAATAATGAGCATTATCTTGATTGCATTTATAATAACCAATCCAATAAATTCTTCTGTGTACAATCAAACAACTGCTGTTCCTGTAGCATATAGGGCAGTTGTGCTTATACTTCTCATATTGATATCTATACTGCTGATATGGAAAGTGCTTAAAATTTTCATCGCCGCGGTTATATCTTTCATAGTCCTTATAATAATTGCTTCTACGGTATATTATTTTGCAAAAACCGGAAGCTTTTCGCTTGCCTATAGCATGGAATTCCTTAAAATAATATATAACTGGTTTATCCATGGATATGCTCTTAACAGCTTAAATACAAGCTTGGCAAATAATGTAAGCAAGACTATAGGAGGAATTAAAAGCGCAATAAATTCAACGAGCTTATCAAACTTTACAAAGATAAGATAACTTTATTAATTCTTATTTATTTTTGTCAAAGCAGGGATTTTTATGGTTAGCATCGAAGATTTTTCAAAGATAGAAATAAGGATAGGAAAGATACTTGAAGTATTAGATATTGAAAATGCAAAAAAGCCAATATACGAGCTAAAAGTAGATATTGGCGAAAGCGAGCCAAGGACAATCGCAGCAGGGATAAAATCTTTTTATTCTAAGGAAGAATTAATTGGAAAAAAGATAGCGTTGATAACAAATCTGGAGCCCAAGGTTGTTGCTGGAGTCGTTTCAAATGGCATGCTTCTTGCTGCAGGAGATTCTAATATAGCCTTGCTTGTGCCTGACAGGGATATAGAAGTAGGCAGCCGGATTAGATAATAACCTATTTTACTATTGCAATGCTTGTTACGAGGTTGATTTGATGGCATCTAAAAATATAGCTGAACTGCTTGAAGGAAACAAGATATTCCAAAATTCCAATAAGGATTTCAAAGATCTTTTAAAGGGGCAGAATCCTTCTTTTGTAATAGTGGCCTGCTCGGATTCAAGAGTTACTCCTAGCATACTTTTGAATTCTAAGCTTGGGGAGATATTTGAAATAAGGACTGCAGGCAATACAATAGGAGACATAGAAACAGGTTCGATAGAATACGCCGTGGAGCATCTCGGCACTAAAAATATAATGATTCTTGCCCATACGAATTGCGGTGCAGTAAGGGAAGCCCAGAAGCTTTTTGATATTAAAATAAGGAAGGAAATAGAGTCAAAGAAAGAACAGACCTCTTTGGAAAAGCTGGCTTTGGGAATATATCAAAATATAAGCAGAGACAGCTCCAACAGAGAAGATGATACGAAGGCGGCGATAGACAACGCATTTGTTCAAAAAGAGGAATTAAAGAAAAGCGAAATAATAAAAAGGCATTTGGAAAATGGAAGCCTCAAGCTTTATATCGGGCTTTATGATATGGCATCAGGAAATATAGAAATCATCAACGAGGAAGGCAAGCCCTAGCTATATCGAATATTTTTCCAGCATCTTTATTTCTCTTTCAGTAAGCTTTGAGAATAATGGCTTTGCCTCCGCTTCAAAGTTTATATTAATCTCTTTTTCTATTAGGTCAATTGTTGGAGTTCCATTTATTCCGAAATGGCTAAGCGCATTTTCCGAAGCTTTTGGCATGAATGGCCAGAGCATTATGCTTACTGCATATGCTGCATGTACCAGCGTGCTTGTTATTTTTAAAAGTTTTTTCTGTGCATCTTGATCTGTTTTTTCCTCTTTAAGCAAGCTCCATGGCTGATCTCTGCTTATTATAAGGTTTGCGTTTTCTGCAAGCTCTACTACCGTTTTAAGCGCTTCTCTTATATTTAGCTTCATGAAATTTTCATTGTACCTGTCAATCAATTTAAGGATCTCCTTTTCTGTTATATTTTTTTCAAGCCTATTTTCAAATACCTCCCTGTTAGATTTTACGAATGTGAATATCCTGTGGAGCATGTTGCCTATCTTGTTGTTGAGCACATTGTCTATTGTCTCTACGAGCATGCTTATAGAAAATTCCGTATCTGCAGTTTCAGGAAGCACGTACATGAGTACGAATCTCCAATACTCTGCAGGAAGTATCTCTAGAGCCTCCTGTGTTGTAAGCCCTGTGCCTCTGCTTTTAGAAAATTTTCCTCCTTTCAAATTCAGGTATTCAAACGCTTTTATAGTATGGGGAAGCGTGAAGCCGTAATCCGTGCCTATCAATATCCCTGGCCACATCAGCGTATGGAATTCTATGTTGTCCTTGCCCATGAATTGTATTAGCTTTGTTTCAGGCGATTTGATCCAGTAGTCTTTCCACTTTTCGTTATTCCATTCCTTTGTTATCCCTATGTACCCTATGAGAGCGTCAAACCACACATAGAATTTTTTCGTTTCGTAGCCTTTCATGCTTACAGGGAACCCCCACGATAGATCTCTTGTTATATCCCTTGGTTGCAATCCCTGCTCTATATAGCTTAACGCCTTGTTTACTGCATTTCTGCTCCAGTTGTTTGCTTTATTTTGTTCTATAAATCTTTTTATCTGTGGCGCAAGCTTTTTGAGGTCTATTGCAAGGTTCTTTGATTTTATGAAGCTGATGTCGCTGCCTCCGCAAATTTTGCAGTGCGGGTTTATAAGCTGCGTAGGGTCAAGCAAATGGCCACAATCATCGCATTGATCCCCTCTTGCATTGGCGCTCCCGCAGTATGGGCAGGTACCCTCTATGAACCTGTCTGAAAGCACCCTTTTGTCTATGTTGCAGTAAGGCACAGTTTCCTCTGTCTCTACTATGTATCCATTTTTATAAAGCAGCTCGAATATCATGTTTACCATTTCCCTGTTGCTGTCCGAGTTTGTCTCGCCGTAATAGCTGAAGCTGCATTCGAATTTTTCTAATACACTTTTTATTTCTTTGTGCATCTTGTCGGCCAGTTCCTTAGGCTCTATTCCTTTTTTGAATGCTTGTATCTCTATTGGGCTGCCATGTTCGTCGGATCCGCAAATGAATATTGCATCAGCTTTGTTCATCACAAGGTATTTGTAAAATACATCTGCAGGCAGGATGGATCCTGTCAGGTTCCCTAAATGTGGAATGCTTTCCGCATAAGGGAGCGCAGCAGTTATCAAAAATTTTTCCAAGCGATCACTTCATATTTAAGCAGGATGCAGGGGGTGAGATTTGAACTCACGAAGGCGCTAAGCCACAGGATCTTAAGTCCTGCGCATTTTTCTGTGGCTTCGCTTTAAGCCAGACCAGACTCTGCCACCCCTGCATTTGATTGTTTAGCCATACATAGGATTGTTGTCATTTTGGTACTGGTTTGATGCAATCTTTTTATATGTATCGTGAGTATCTTTGTTTTTCCTTATTATCTCTTGTACCTTTTTCTCTATTATCTTAGATTCTTTTTCAAGTTCTGTAGTATCTACGTTTAACTTGAGCATTTTGTCCAGTGCCTTTATTGCAATCTCCGCATATTTTGGGTCTATAATGCTGGGGTTCACAGGTATCAGCAGTTGGGTTATTTCCAATTTAGGGTCTTCAACTGCTTTTATCAGAAGCACTGCGCTGACGCCGGAAGAGACCCCTTCTTTTATCACTGTTATGCCATATGATTCAGCCTGCTTGTTAAGTGCTGGAGAAGATGATATTCCATATACCTCATCTTTGTTTATCTCTTCCGAGGTAGTTATCCCGTTTATGCTTATTATTCTTCTTACTCCATTTTTCTCTAGGAAATCGCTTAATGCATTTCCGAGCTCATATACAAGTTCTACAGGTATCGCGAATTCAGCAAAAACGCAGAGGAGCTTTTCCTTTTTAGACGCGTAAATTCTTACTGGCGGTTGTGGAATGGACGAGTGTATAGAAATGATTGGCGGAAATGAATCGCTATATACATATCCAAGGTATTCCATATTCATCTTTTCTATTAGGTAGCTTAATGCCATAGGTCCCACTAGCCCTATGCTTGGGAATCCCTCTATTAACGTGAAATCATTCAGCTGTTCCTGTTTTAGCAATTTTATCTCTATCATCTAATCACACTATTTTATTTAATATAAAATTATAAAAATGCAATTATTGTTTGCTTTCATTTGATGGAAATTTTGTATTGTTTTTGGATATTTTTTTGTCCTCTTTGCATTTCTTTATTCTGCCTTTCTTTCATCGTAAAATTTTTAACGCCAAATTTTCCTCGGTACGCATTGTAGTTTTATAACAGCATATCTTCGATATGTATTTAAGTTTATCTATACAATATAGATATTGAAGAGTGATAAATGGTGAAAAAAAATGGCCGAAAGAGTAGGTAAGGAACAGATAGAAAGAGAAAGCGGATACCTATACTATCTAGGAAAAGACGGATATGTATGGAAGACGCCAATGAAAGCAAATACAAAGGGCAAGAAAGCAAAAGTCTCTTCTGAAAAGATAGAAAGGGAAGATGGGTACCTTTATTACATAGACAAAAAAGGCTATGTTTCTAGGACAAAGATGAATAGGAACGGAAGGAAGAGCAAGTAATTTTTAAATTTTTATTTTTGATCTTTTTTTGATTTTCTCCTTCTTTATTGTTCCAGTTGGCATTTCCAGCACATACCTGGCTTTTGAGGAAGGGTAATAGACTTTGCATTTGAAAATGCTGCTGCATGGAGCCAGCATCTCTTTAAAATCTGCTACAAAGAATTCCGAATCAAGCCATACTATATCTATCGGAAATTTCATATTGTACATCCATATACCTGGATAAAATTCCCTTCCGAAATATATCAAAAGTGCATCATTCTTGCCAAGTTTCGGGAAAAACATAAGCCCTGCAGCTCTTTTTATAAAATTGTCTGCAATTTTTGCCTTGTAAATGCTGTCGTTTATGCGTATGTCTATTGTTTTGTATTTTTGCGTTTTGAAAAGCAACTTGAGTAATATATTCATATTCTGCACTTGTGACTTAGCTCTTTGCTATAGCTATGCTTTTTTCATGCATGAACTGCTCAAGGTAGAACTTGCTTCCCGTTCCTTTTCCTGTCAATCCGCTCCCCTTCCATCCGACAAATGCATGATATCCTACAATGGCTCCAGTAGTGGCGCTTGCCTCTCTGTTAATATAAACTACTCCTGCTTCTATCTTTTCGGTAAATTTTTTAATCTCCTCTTTATTTTTGGAATATAAGCCTGCGGTAAGCCCGTATTCCGTATCATTTGCCATTGCAAGTGCGCTGTCAAAGTCTTTGTAAGAGACAACAGCAAGGAAAGGTATGAAAAGCTCCTTGTGGACAAGCTCACTTCCATGCCTCAGCTCAGCTATAGTGGGCTCAACATAATAACCGTCAAGCCCTGTGTTTACCCTGCTTCCACCATACAAAATAGTACCCTCTTTTTTAGCCTGGCTAACGCTTTCAACATATCTTTTATATGCTTGTTCACTTATCAACGGCCCGAGATATACACTCTTATCTAATGGGTTGCCTATTTTGAATTCATGCAGCTTGCTTATCAGTTTGCTTACAAACAATTCCTTAATTGATTCCTGAACATATACCCTTGAAAGTGCACTGCATTTTTGTCCTGCAAATCCGAACGCGGCGCTTGCGACACCAGCAGCCGCAGCATCCAAATCTGCATAATTTGAAACTATTGCCGGGTTTTTGCCACCCATCTCTACTACGAATACCTTCTGCTTGCCTGCGCTGAATACTTTAGAAATCATGCCAAGCCCTGTTGCTCTTGAGCCGGTAAACACTATGCCGCTTACCTTGTTGCTGGAAACAAGCTCATCTCCTATTTCGTTTCCGGGGCCTGTTATGTAGTTGAATACTCCATGAGGAAGGCCTGCCTGCTCAAACAGCTTATATATGTAATAACCTGTTAGCATGGACATATTGTCAGTGGAGGAGGGCTTGAAAACTACAGTGTTTCCTGTTATCAAAGCCCCGCTGCTCATGCCTACTGATATAGATACTGGGAAGTTGAAGGGTGCTATGACCCCAAACACACCATATGGCTTCATGCTTATGCTTATCTTTTCTTCAGGAGATGGAGATCCTTGAAATCCTGCTGTGATATTCTTGGTGCCAGGCAGCACTAATTTCCTTGCATAGCCCTTGTTTTTTTCAAGCTCTAATGAATAATAATTGAGGAAGTCTATCGCTTCGTCAACCTCGCCTATGGATTCATATCTGGATTTGCCGTTTTCGTAGCTTAATATTGCCGCAAGCGTGAATTTGTTTTTGGAAAAGAGCTCTGCAGCTTTTCTGAATATTGCTACTCTTTCCATGTAATCAGTTTCGCTCCATGAAGTGAATGCATTTTTTGCAGCAGATATTGCATCTTCTGCAAGCGCCCTGTCTGCTTTTTGGAATCTTCCAAGTATTATTTCATGATTTATTGGGGATTTTTCAACAATCTCTTCGGAAGCGTATACCTCCTTTCCATCTATGCAAATAGGATACCTTTTTCCCAGATTTGCTTCCACAGATTTTATTGCTTTGTCAAACAGGTTGTCAAACTCCTCTTCTCTGTTGCTTTCAACATAAGATCTATATGTAAATTCGTTTTTGAATTTCTCAACCATCTAAGACACCTTGTAAACACATTTTAAATAATGTAATCTCTCACCTTATAAATATATTGTAATTCATGTTTATACACTTTTTTATGAAAAAACGCTATATTTTTATTTTGCAATAAGCAAAACAAAGCTCTTGCAAAAAGAAAGTTATAATAGGAATTAGCAAGATTTATAATTATGGAAAACATTAAGAAAAAGAATGCGTACGCAAAAAAAGCAGCTGCAAAACGCTGCGCCTGCCAAGCTTGCTACTTATTGCAGGAGCTGTAATTGTAACTGCTGCATTGTATGCTGATTACAGGATCTACTGCAGCACAGCATGTGGTATATCAAATCATTACGGCTACAGCATAAACGACATGATAAGCGATTTGGGGGTTAGTGCAGCTTTGCTTATTTTAATGCTGCAATGTGTTTGATAGGCTTGCTCTGCATTGCAAGCAGATGCCTTTCTTCTGGCCTGGCAAATCCAGCAGAATATTCTCTGCCATGGCTGCTGCAGCGCTAGGTGCTCTAGGAATAGAGTATCCAGCGAGAAGTTTGTGGTTTTGCATTTCTCATTTACTGTGCTTCTTTTCGTTTCTGGAAGCCTTTTAAGGATATTTTCATACAACCGGTAAAACCGAAGCTTAAATATTCCTGCATGCCCCTTAGTATTATTTCTCTGGCTGGAAGCATACTTGCAATTTCTAGCCTGTATATAAATGTCAGCGATGGCATTAGAAAGGATAATAATTCATACTATACTGCTCGATACTTTTATAATAGTATATCTCTCAAAAATCTGAATCAAAGCACATTGCCAGGCTAGGGCTTGCATAGCATACGCAATAAAAAAGTGCCATAAGCACAACATATATATTATGTTTTGCTATTAGTATTTTATGGCGCTTTGATGACTTAAAATAGGTAAAATATTGCAAAAACTTCACTTTGCTTACTTTTTTGTTTAGCCAGTTTTTAAATTATATACTATCCATATATTAATTGCATGTCAAAGTATAAAGTGTCTTAAAATGCAGGAAGAAAATTCCAATTCTGAAAAGGTATTACAAGGAGAAGAGTATAAGGAAAAATATGGCTTTAGCGACAATATAGATTACTCAGTAATAGAAAAGGGCCTTTCCAGGCGTACCGTGGAGGAGATTTCCAAGATCAAGAAAGAGCCTGCGTGGATGCTAGAAAAAAGGCTTGAAGCATTGTCTATTTTTATGAAAAAAGAGCTGCCTAGCTGGGGGCCCAATCTATCAGAAATAGATTTTGACAACCTTTTCTATTACATGCGCCCTTCTAATACAGATACTGCAGCTACTTGGGAGAAGGTACCTGAAGATATTAAAAAAACTTTTGACAAGCTGGGCATACCTGAATCAGAGAAAAAGTTTTTTGCAGGAGGCGAGGCGCAATATGATTCAGAAGTCATATATTCAAACATAAAAGAAAACCTAAAAAAGCAAGGAGTTATATTTGAAAGTACCGATCAAGCCCTTAAAAATCATGAAGATCTTTTCAAGAAGTATTTCGCAAGCGTTGTTCCATCCAATGACAATAAATTTGCAGCCCTTAACACGGCAGTCTGGAGCGGGGGCTGTATTTCCGGCGATTCACTCATACTCAAGGATGACATGAGTGAGCAGCAGATCAAGGACATAAATGAAGGAGAGAATGTGCTTGCCGTAGCGGAAGATGGCAGTATAATCTCTTCCAAGGTAATAGCTAAGATCTATTCAGGAAAGAAGGAAGTTTATAAAATCAATGTAGGCGGAAGAAGGCTTAAGGCTACCTCCAACCACAAGTTCCTTGTAAAGGATGGCTTGAAACTGGTTTGGAAAGAGCTTAAAAACATCCATCTAAAAGAAAAAATAGCAATAGCAGAAGTTGCGGATGGTTCTCACAATCTAAAGCTATCATTTTCCGAGCTGGAGGAAAAGGAGGAGCAAGGCGTTGAAGATACATATGATCTGCAAGTGCTTCATGCAAATTTTATAGCAAATAAGATAGTGGCACACAACAGCTTTATATATGTGCCTAAAAACGTAAAGCTATCAATGCCACTTCAGGCATATTTCAGGATAAATTCAGAAAATGCCGGTCAGTTTGAGAGAACTTTAATAATAGCGGATGAAGGCGCTGAAGTGACATACATAGAAGGCTGCACCGCTCCAATATATCTGAGCTCGTCACTTCACGCGGCAGTGGTAGAGCTTGTTGCAATGAAGGACGCTCATATAAGATATATAACAATACAGAACTGGTCAAAAAACGTCTATAACCTGGTTACCCAAAGGGCAATAGCCAATGAAAACGCTTTTGTGGAGTGGGTTGACGGAAATATTGGAAGCAAGGTGAACATGAAATATCCAAGCATAATTCTGGCAGGGGAAAAAGCAAAAGGCAGCATCACCTCTATAGCAATAGCAGGAGAGGGCCAGGAGCAGGATAACGGAGGCAAGGTATTCCATATTGCAAGGAATACTAGCTCCACAATAATTTCAAAGAGTGTTTCAAAAGGCAGCGGGATTACCACTTATAGAGGGCTAGTACACATTGCAAAGAATGCCACGAATTCGAAAAGCAGCGTAAGGTGCGATGCGATATTGCTTGACGACAAGGCCAAGACCAACACCTACCCTTACAATAAAATATACAATTCCACAAGCGCAGTGGTGCATGAGGCTACTACAAGCAAGATAAGTGAAGAACAGCTTTTTTACCTTATGTCTAGAGGGATAGACGAAACCAATGCTACGGCAATGATAGTCCTCGGCTTTATAGAACCCTTGGCAAGAACCCTTCCGCTAGAATATTCTTTGGAATTGAAGAGGCTTATACTTCTGGATACATCAAATTCAATAGGATGATAAAGTGTCTTGCAACAATTTTACAAATCCCTCTTTTGCCCACAGCGAAACACTTTATGCCAGGGAGCGCTTTGAGGAGCCTGCCAGCAATGTAAAGCCCATAACGCGTTTCCGTAATATACCTTTGAGCTACAGGTATTGCAGGAGAATAAGCTTTGATGCTATCATAGATAACGGCAATGCAAGTATCAATTCGGAAGACATAAGTATTGCAGAGCCAGCAAAGTCAAGCAAAGAATTCTGGGTGAATGCAGCCGCTTCCTCATTCTCTCCAAGTTTTGAAAGAATAGAGCATATACTCTATCTATCTCCATCTTCTAAAGAGCTTAATATTGCTGTGCATGCTGAGGACTCTTCAATATTGTTGGGCATAGATGTAAACGCTGAGAAGAGTTCTGACTTTATAATAAATTTCCTGTTTTCAGGCGGCGGCAATATCAATACTATAGACAAGATTTATCTTGAAAGCTCCGCAAAAGTCGAGTTCAACAAAATATTTGATATGGGAGAAGGTGGCAGCTACACAGGTTCTGTTTTCAGCTCTGGCCAAGATAATTCATTCCTTTCTTTCAATGCAGTATATGCAAACGGCAAATACTTCAGGACTAAAAACATATTTGATGCTTGTGGCAAGGCCTCCAAAGCTATTGTAAAGAGCATTAGCATAGGTACATCAAGCCAGCAATTTGACATCTACAACGAGGTTGTAAATACAGGAGAAAACTCCGATGTGGCAATATATTCAGACGCATTGATGGGGGGAGATTCAAAGGCATTGGTAAAGGACTTTGCAGATGTAGCGCCAGGATCCTACAACTCTATATCATATATAAAACAGAGAGGAATGCTATTAAGCAGCGACGCTAAAATATCTGCTTTTCCAGATATGGGGATAAGGAATGCGAATACAAAGGCAGAGCATTATATGAGCATTGGTGCCATAGAAGAGGATCAGCTTTTTTATGTGATGGCTCGTGGTATAAACGAAAAAAAAGCCAAAAACCTTATTGCAGTCTCTTCGCTCTTAGAAAGCACCAATAGCATAAAGGGCGAGCTTGCGGCAGTTGCTTTTAACAGGATTTTTGAAAAGAATTTTGGAATGAATGATAGGTATATAGATTTAGGCAGCCTTCCAAACGGCTGCTGCGGCAGAGGGTGATTCTTTGTTATTAAAAATAGAAAATTTGCATGTGGAAGTAGAAGGAAAGGAGGTAATCAAAGGGCTGAGCTTTGAGGTAAAAGGGAATGAGCGGCATGTGATAATGGGTCCTAATGGATCTGGAAAATCTGTGCTTGCAAAGACGATTCTGGGCTATCCAAAATACAAGGTAACTAAAGGTGACATTCTAATAGATGGGGAGAGCATTGTAGGCAAACCTCCAGATCTCATAGCGAAGAAGGGTGTATTCTTGCAGTTTCAAGATCCTGTAGCTGTAGAAGGAGTCAATTTTGTCAATTTTATTAAATCTTCCAAGGAGTCAATTGCTAACTCCCAGATAAACCTGCGCCAATTCATGTCTGATTTGAAGGAAGGCATGGAAGAGCTTGGCATAGATCCTGCGTTTACAAGCAGAAGCATCAACCACGGTTTTTCCGGAGGCGAGAAAAAGAAAGCAGAGATACTGCAGATGCTTCTTCTTAAGCCAAAGCTTGCCATTCTTGACGAGCCGGATTCGGGTCTTGACATAGATGCACTTAAGCTGGTTGCTTTGGAGGTGGACAAGATTGCAAAAGCCTCAAATACTAGCCTTATAATAATAACCCATTACAGCAGGATTCTACAGTTTATAGACACCGACTATGTACATGTGCTCGTTAATGGCAAGTTTGTTGCAGATGGTGGTTCAGAGCTTGTAAAGAAGCTTGAAAAAGGAGGCTATGAAGCTTATTTATAGCTTTTGAGATGTGATAGCATGTATGATATAGAAGAAATAAGGAAGGATTTTCCTATTCTCAAGACTAAGATGAATGGCAAGCCTCTTGCCTATCTTGATAATGCAGCAACCTCACAAAAGCCTATGCCTGTAATAGAATCAATAAGAGAATTTTACGAAGAATATAATGCAAATATACACCGGGGCATATACAAGATAGCTGAGGAGGCCGATTTCAAGTATGAAGAATCAAAAAGGAAGGTTTCGCGCTTTATAAATGCGGAAGGCATGGAAGAGATAGTATATGTAAGAAATACTACTGAAGCAATAAATCTTGTTGCGCTTACTTGGGGGGAGGCAAACATCTCAAAAAATGATCATATACTGATAACAGAGATGGAGCACCACAGCAATCTTGTGCCTTGGCAGCTTCTTGCCCAAAGGAAAAGGGCAATTTTAGATTATGTCAAAGTAGACAAGGAAAAATACACAATAGACGAGGAAAGCCTGGAAGAAGGGCTTGAAAAAAATCCAAAGCTTGTAGCGGTTACTCACGTTTCCAATGTCCTTGGCACAGTAAACAACATAAAGAAGATATCAAGAAAAGTCCACGATGCAGGAGCCAAGATTCTTGTTGATGGCGCCCAGTCTGCACCGCACATGAAAATCGACGTAAAAGAGCTAGATGCAGATTTTTTTGCTTTTTCAGGCCACAAAATGCTTGCCTCTACAGGCATAGGCGTGCTATATGGCAAAAGGGAAATTTTAGAGAATACAGAGCCCCTTTTCGGTGGCGGAGACATGATCCTTACCGTAGAGCCACATTCACATACTTGGAATATCTTACCTTGGAAATTCGAAGCAGGCACTTCAAACATAGAAGGCGGCATAAGCCTTGGCGCAGCTATAGACTATATAAACAAGATAGGGCTTGAAGAGATAAATAATCACGAGCATGCACTTACAAGATACGCTTTGGAGAAGCTTGCCTCTATAAGAGGTATTAAAATATACGGCCCTTTAAATGAAGATCCTGAAATGAGGTCTGCAGTGATATCGTTCTCGTTAGATGGGATACATCCGCATGATATTGCACAGATTTTTGATTCTGAAGGAATAGCAATCAGAGCAGGTCATCACTGTGCCATGCCATTGGTTACAAGGTTGCTTGACCAGCAAGCGGTATCAAGGATGAGCTTTTATCTATACAATACAAAAGAAGAGATAGACCGGGCGGTAGTTGCAATACAGAAAGCCCAGAAAATATTTGGGAGATGATCATATGGATATAGAAAATCTTTATGTGGAAGAGATAATTTCAAACTATGAGCATCCTCATAATAAAAGAAAGATGGAGAATCCGACAGCCAGTTTCGAGGAGCACAATCCTGTATGTGGCGATGACATAACCATTTACGTGAAGCTTGAAAGCGACAAGATAAAAGATATAAGCTTTGAAGGAAGCGGCTGCGCGATAAGCATTGGTACTGCAAGCATCTTGACAGAAAATGTCAAAGGCAAGAGCATAAAAGATGTTGAAAAAATGGACTATAAAAGCATAGTAGAAATGATAGGAATAGATCCTGGTCCTGCAAGGATGAAATGCGCAACCGTCGCACTCAATGCCCTTCAAAAAGCAATAAAATCCAAAAAAGAATAAAATTATTCGTTATGGCTCCTATCTGCCGTGTATGAATCAAAATGGGCAGGTTTAAGGACATTTGTCATATAGTCAAATATCTTTTGAGGATCTGCTTCCTTGCCGCAAGTATAAACATCTAGAGTTGCGTATGCCCCTTCCGGCCATGTATGCAATGCGATATGGCTCTCCTCCAAAAGTGCTATTACTGAAACCCCTCCTTCATATCCATTTATGTCTGGAAACTTTTTTGTTATTATCTCTATTATATGTGCATTACCTACCCTTGCAGCTTCTTCTATTTTTTTTGAAAGAAAGTCTATTCCTGTAAGGAGTGCTGGAGAAATTGAATAGAGGTTGCCATAGACATGCTTTCCTATAATTTCAACTTCTTTTTCCTTTCTTATCTGAATCTGCTCTACATATTCTCTGGTTTGGTTTGCGATTTCCTTTTCTTTTTTGTCATTTGTTTGTTCGATTCTCATTTTATCAAGTATTTTATTATTTTTAAAAATTTAAACTTTTTTATCTATTTTGCATATTGTATTTTTTTGCAAATCTAAGCAGGGAACTTTTAAAAGGATATAAACATCAATAGTAAGGATGGCAATGATACTTTACAATACAATGGGCAGGGAAAAAGAAGAATTCAAGCCAATCTCTGATAAAAAGGTGGGCATGTATGCTTGCGGACCCACAGTATACTTTTTCCCACATATAGGAAATCTGAGGGCATACGTAGCCGAAGACCTGCTTAGAAGATTGCTTGTTTATAATGGCTATCAAGTGAAGCACGTAATGAATATAACAGATGTTGGTCATTTGGTAAGCGATGCAAACGTAGGCGAGGACAAGCTGAGGCTAGAGTCAGAAAAAGAAAACAAAAGCATGGTAGAAATTGCAAATTTCTATACTGCCATATTCATAAGGGATTTGCAAAGGCTAAACATCCTTATGCCAGATATTATGTGCAAGGCATCTATGCATATAGAAGATATCCTTAATCTGATAAACATTCTTGATAAAAAGGGCTACCTTTACAAGGCATCGGATGGCATATACTATGATACTTCAAAATTCAAAGATTATGGGAAGCTTTCGGGCTCCTCTTATGAGGAGCTTAATAAAAGCCTTAAAGCAGGCGCGCGAGTAGAAAGGCCGGAAGGCATCAAAAGCATCACCGATTTTGTAGTGTGGAGATTCGCAAAAGGCACGGAGAAAGAGATGATATGGGATTCTCCATACGGGGTTGGCTTTCCTGGCTGGCATATAGAATGCAGTGCAATGAGCATGAAATATCTTGGCAACCATTTTGACATACACTGCGGTGGAATAGACCATATACCTGTTCATCATACCAACGAGATTGCACAATCGGAGGCAGCTACAGGTGATAAATTTGTAAACTACTGGTTTCATGTGGCCTTTCTCTCTGTGAATGGGCAGAAGATGTCAAAATCCCTTAAGAATATATATACCTTGGATGATCTGATAAATAAGGGATATAATCCTCTTGCATATAGGTATTTCCTGATAACCGGGCATTACAGGCAGGGCATTAATTTCACTTTCGAAGCGCTTGAAAACGCAAGCAATACTCTGCAGAAAATTTATACAACAGCCAATTCTCTTTTTTCAATAGCCGATAGCAGCAAGCCTGCCGATCCTGCATATATTGAGAAGATATTAAAGCTAAAATCTGGATTTTTCGAGGCAATGAATAACGACCTTGATACGCCTACAGCACTCTTTTACTTTCACAGTATTATAAATGAAGGCAATAGGCTTTTAAACAGCGAAAAAGATCCTGCACATGCTGCGTTGGTACTGAACGCAATACTCGAGATAGATGATGCAATACTTGGAATTGGAATAAGAACTGCAGCTCTTTCTTCAAGTGAAGCGCTTGATAAAGAAGCTGAGGCGCTTATACAGGAGAGGGAAAAGCTCAGAAAGGAAAAAAGATTTGCTGAAGCCGATAAAATAAGAGAGCTTCTCAAGGAAAAATATAAGATAATATTGGAAGACACACCAGAAGGACTTAAATGGCACAAAATCTATTAGCCCAACCCATTAATTGAAAGAATATTTGCAAGTATGCACTAGATTTCCGAATAGAACTTTTATATTAACATTGCCAAGATCCAAAGCCTTGGCTTAACCAAAGTATTTTCAGCAATTACCTATTTACGCTATAAATTCCCATAATTCCTTATCAAAAGTGTTGAAAATTTAAATAGCCATCAGTTTTATTAAACCTAAATTTTTTCTTTATTTTTGCAATATCCAAAACTGAGGGATTGATCTT
>JBMFSF010000003.1:0-47854 GCA_049967695.1 Candidatus Micrarchaeia archaeon | reverse complement strand
CAATACATCTATTTATACCTGCTTTTTATATTGCTTAAAATTGCTTCCACAATATTTTATAATATATTTTCGTAATAAGCAGAACGGGATTATAATAATAGATATTCGCACAATAAGATGAGTCTTATGAAAACAAAAAATGCTCCCGCCGGGATTTGAACCCGGGTCTCGGCCTCGAGAGGGCCGTGTCCTTGACCGGGCTAGACAATGGGAGCAAGATAATTCAATGAGCTAAACATATGAGCATTTTAATAATAAATACTTTTTGATTTTATAAAAACAAATGCACAAGAGATTTTGCAACTTTATATAAAATATAAAGTACAACAGATTCTTATTTGCAAACAATTTTCATATAAAACACACATAATAGCATATTTGCAAGTAACCTGCCCCCTATCTTCATGTACATAAGAATTTATTTTTTAGTAGCGGGTTATCATTTGCATGATGAAGCAGAGGAGGAAAGCCAGTAACAGTTGCTGCTGCCTGTGCATACGTTTGATCCTTTATCATTATTCGAATTTGTAGCAAAAGATGAGCCTGCACATACTAAGCCAGTTATGCCTTGAAGATTATTGTACTGAAAATTGTTCTGCGTGGAATTGTAAAGAAGCATGCCTGTTATATCATATGAAGCGTTGTTATTATAAATGTTGGAATTAGTGACATTGTAAAATGCATATGATTCGTTAGTATGTTCTACCATATTGTTTTTAATATTCAAGAAGTGTGAATTCATTACTTTAATTCCTATATAAGAATTGTAAACGGTTGTGCTTAGTATGCTTGAGTAGTTGCTGTTTTGGAGCATTACGCTTGGTGCTTGAACGGCAGACCCTTCACCATATATAGTATCATTCAACAGAGTTACTGTAGTATTGAATGCTTTTACTGCTGTTGCAAATCCCTTAAGGTTGCAATTTTCTATCTCGTTGTTTTTGCCTGAAGTAAATGTTGCAAAAGTACCTCCATTGGTCGAGTATATTGTATGACCTTCGCAATTTATAACGCTATTGCCACCATTAAGGTTAAAACATGAAGAACCGTAGATATATATGTAGTCCTGTGAAAAAGGCAGGTAATCTGGTTGAGATGTTGACACACAGGAAGGATTCCAATTGACGGATTGCGGCAACACAGCCATCCACCTACAGTTAGATTTGCTTGTTCCATAGTTTATGCCACCAAATTCCGAATTTATGCTTGAAGAAGTACCTATGCATACATAAGGATTTAATGATAATGAGATGGAGTTATTGAAAACCGTATTGTTAAAGGTGTTGTTTCCAAACACCATCCCATAATTTAGCCTGTATCCAGTATTATTTTCAATTATATTATTTGAAGAATTTCCGGTTATATTGAAGCCGTAATTATCATATAAAGCATAGTTCTTTAAAATCTTATTTTTGTATGAGTTTGAAAACACGAATGCATTGTTTTGTGCTCCAGATATTGTATTGTTTATAATGCTGCTGTCATACATATTATAAGCACTTATTCCATACGCTTTTAATGACCCCACATTGTTAATCAGATTTATGTTGGCAGAGTTAGAAACTTTAAACGCAGAGTAATCTGCAGTAAAGTTGCAGTTTTTCACAGTAACATTGTTTCTACCATTTATTATTATCGCTGTGCCATTATTTACCATTTGCGAAGCAATACTTCTATAAGCGCAGTTTAGCACTACATTATTAGAGTTTATTTTGATACAATAATATTGGGTGCTATACAAATTATTTAATACAGTATAATTCCCAGGCCTGTCTATATTTATACATGATGTGACTGGGAAGTAAGTAAGATTTGGAGAAATAAGATACTTGCATGTGGACCAGTAAGCGTCGCTGAAATTACATACTGTATTATGCATTAAGTTTGTACCACTTTGTGCAGAATAGAGATTTGCAAATACATCAAAAGCAGAATTGTTCATTATATAATCCTTGTAGAAAGAATTTCCTTTTGAATAATTCAGGTATATACCATATTCCGAATTTATTACTGAAATGTTATTGAAGGAATTCTCTTGCGAGCCTGCAAGATAAACGCTATAATTGTTGTTCTTGAATATGCTCTTATAGACATTTCCGTAATTGGAGCCTGAAAGCATTAAACCGAAAGTATTGTTCTCAAAACTATCATTATACAGATTAAACCCGTTTACATTAGCATAATTTATACCGTAAATAGAGTTTGCAACATTTATGTTTTCTATTGTTATATTAGTTCTTGCTGTAGATCCTATAGCATCAAAGGCATTTGAAATAGTAAATCCACCACCATTTATTTTGACATTTGCGGCGTCTATTAGTATACAAGGAGTATATGACATTGCAAACTGCTGCATTGTAAGGTAATCACTAGCATTTATGTTTCCTGCTATATAATAATAACCTGGCTTGTATATTGTACCACAGCCGTATATTGGGCTGGATAATGCGACATTGCCAAGATTTGGAGGCGTATTAAAGCCTTTGCACTGAATAAATGCGCAGCCCGATTCATTGAAGCAAGTATTGTTATATGCCTTGTTGTTCATTACAAATCCGTTTCCTAAAGAGCAATAAAAAGAGGTATTATAACCAGTCGCATAATTATTTTTGAATACGTTATTTGAAGAGTTTACATAAAATCCTATATTGTTCAAGAAAAGCCTGTTGCCGATAAAATTGTTGCCGATAGATCCATTTATAATTTTTATAGCGGAAAAGCTGCTTATTCCAACATGATTCTTAACAATGTTGCTATATTTCGTATTGTTCAGGTATATCTGGTTTATATAGTTATTGCTGAAATTGTTATTCTCGATATGAAGATTGCTGGAACCAAATGCAAACATTCCAAAGGAAAAGTTCATGGCTGTGCAGTTGGTTATTGTGACATTTGATGCATCAGTTACGTATATGCCATAGCTATACGGTTTTATGACAAGATATGGGCCTGAGCCTAGAATAATATGATTATTGCAATTTAATTTTACATTGCTTGAATTTATTTTTATGCAGGCATTATTCAAAACTTTTGTAGTTATATTTGAAGACAGAGTGTATATACCTGGCTTATTTATGCTTTCACATCCAGAGAACTTTTTGACTACTACATGATTCTGATTTGGAATTGTTGTGGTGTAATTGCTTGCTGCTGAAGGAGTTGAAGTGTGCATAGGAAGTACAAGCAAGACAATTAAAAGCACTATTGCTATAGGCAATACTACGGTTTTTATTAGCTTCTGCCTTTTTGCTTTTTTATCTTGTTCAACTCTTTTCTCTTCTTCTTTTTTATTGATTTCATCTATTATTTTTTGACTGGCTGCTTCTGCGTATGACAAGGGCTTGCCAAAGAGCTTATCGCTAGGGCCAGCTCTGGCAAGATTTGAATTATACTCTGAACCTTCTATAAGGCTTTCTTCATTGTTTGGCTCACCTTCGTTTATTCCTTGCTCTGGAAGTTCCAGACCTCCTTCTCCCTCTTGATCTAATGTAGAAGGTGCTTCGCTTGAGTTGCTATTAGAATTTTCAGATGCACTAGGATTCTGATCAGAATTTTTATCAGATTGGGTATCCGCCAAAGGCTCAGCTGCAATGCCCTTATCAGAGCTTGACTTGCTTTCTGACTGATTGTTTTCTACCTTATCATTAGAATTTTCAGAATTAGAATTGCCTTCATCTATAGGAATTTGTGAGGTTTCATAATTATCAGAAGAAACATCTTCTGCGTCTTTGGGATTACTGCTATCTGATGGTGAAGCTGCATTGTTGCTGCTGCCATCATCGTTTGAATCTGTACTTGTAGGTGCAAGAATATCCTCCTTTCTATCCTCTGTAGAGTCACTAGCAGAATCCTCCAAGTCCAAAGTACCTGAAGGGATCTTTTCAGAACTGTCAAGTAAGCCATTCTGCCCTGAAGAAGCAGGGTTTTGATCACTTTTATAATCTGGATCTTTTTTGGACATAAAAAAACATTTAAACATTTATAACTCTATTTTACTAATTTAATTATTTAATACTTTTTATGTTATGTTTATATCTTTTCTCTTTATATTTAAATATCAGGCATTTTGTGTTTTTATTGCATTTTAGCTTGTAAAAGTAGAGTAAAAGCAGGAATTATAATATAAACTCTACTAATTATTGGAGTCACACCCTGCAAAAACTTATTTAAAGTTATAAAATTTTCGCTCTGTTTTATAAATTTAAATTTGGAAATTAGTTGTAATTTATGAAATTTAAAAAAGCAGAGATTTTATGGAACTTCCTGATATCCATGCAAATGGAAAACTTTATAGTGTGGTAGTGGAAAGTTCGATAAACAAAAACGCATATGCAAGAATACGCGGCAATAATGTACTTATAACAATACCGCATAGAATTAAAAAGGCTGAAGCCAAAAAAATTGCTTTATATTTATACAAAAGAATGGAGAGATATCTCAACAAAAGGGTAGAAGAAAGATCGATTACTATAGAAGGAAGCGGATTGATAAAAACATTAGATATGGAATTTTACACAAAAATAGAAGAAAAAAAGATGAAGAATAAAAGTAAAGTTTACATAAACGGAAGGAATATTTTGATAAGTGTAAATGAAAGCATGAGCCAAAGCGAAAAAAATTACGAAGCAAGGAAACTTTTTGCAAAAGCGATTTTAAAATTTGAAATGCCTTATATAGAAAAGAGGGTAAATGACATAAACAGCAGATATTTCAAAAGCAATCTTGGCATTATAAGGATAAAGACAGCTAGGACCCTCTGGGGTTCATGCTCTAGGAAAAACAATATAACATTGAACTTCAAGCTTTTGCTAATGCCTAGCAAATATATTGAATATGTGATCGTGCACGAGCTTGCACATACAAAATACAGAAATCATTCAAAAGTTTTCTGGAAGAATGTAGAAAATATTATACCGGATTACAAAACCATAAGGCGAGAATTAAAAAGAGAAGGAAATTTTGAAATATCTTTAAAACCTGCACAGCAAAAAATTCAAAGCCAGCTTCCTATCGTCTTTTGATGTGCACCATTTACTTTTGATTTTAGCATTTCAATGTACTTGCTTATCCTTTCTTCAGAAAATTCATGATCTTCGCACATAAATTTTATTATTGCTTCTTTATTTATGCTATGGCTTTGCTTTATGGAAGAAGGGTCAACGTCCTTTACTTCTGGATTCGCAAAAAGATCCCTTACTTCTTTAATATCCACATCGAATTCCTGTTTGTACTCTTCTTTTATTATCTTTTCTACTTCTTCCAAGGAATTTGCCTTTTTTGCTATTTTTAATGCAGTTTTTGGCCCGATGCCTTTTATTCCTTCATTGAAATCTGTGCCAAGCATTATGCCGATCCATATAAGTTGCTCTTGTGTTACGCCGTTGCTTTTCAGGGTTTCGTTCAAATCCACCATTTCTGGTTCTACGCTTATATATACATTCTTTCTTGGGAGCTTTCTCTTCCCAGATATGGCGATATTTCTTACTGTTTTGTCTGCACCAAGAAGCAGCACATCATAATCCTGGCTTACAACAGCATATGCTAAGCCCTGCTTACATATATGGACAGCTTCCGCCTCTCCTTCGCTTGGCGCATTCACATAAGGTATGCCCATAAATCCAAGGAGGGTTTTGGCACTTTCTACTATGCTTTTGTCTATCCTTGTACTTGCCTGTGCATGAACCCTTGCTTCTTCTATATTGCCCTCTTTAACTGCCTCCTGCCAGCTTGCATATGCTTCCGCACGCTTCCTTACCCTTGCTTCTATTGCCCTCTGTTTTAGCAAAGAAGGTATCCCATCAAAAACGTAAACAAGGCTTATACCTTTGCTTATAAGATCTATAGACCTGTAAAAAAGTCCTGAAAGATGGCTGGTTACATTGCCCTTGGAATCTACAAGAGGAGTGCCATCGGGTTGCCTTATTATTGAAAGAAATTGATAAAGCATATTGTATGCATCGATTGCAACAGTTCTTGAATTGAGCTCGTCTAGCAGGATCTTCCTTTTTACAGCTATCTTGCTCAGGTCTACAGCCATTATCCTCACTTTTTCTTTTTTATCTTGATAAATTCTTCCAAGGTAGCATCAGTACCAAGATTCTGGATTGCCTTTTCTGGTTTCTGCTGCTCCTCCTGCTGCGCCAAGAGCTTTATATTGAGAAGCTTCTCAAGCTTTTTGGCAAGTGCTTCTGAAGGCTCAGTTTTCTCTTCTTCTACCCTCAGCAGGAAAGACTCTTTCTCATTAAGCATCTCTGCAAGGGTCTTAATCGGAAGCTGCATTCTTTCTCTTGCTTCCCTTATTACCCTACCATATCCTTCTATTATGCTATATTCTGGTTCATTATACTTACTTTTATGGCCAACAACTGCTAACTGTGGCTTCTGCTCTACTTTCTTTATTATTTTCCTTCCTCTGGCGCATTCCTTGCATACCCTAAATTCAGCCCCATCTATATTCACTATATATATTGTATTTGTCTTCCTACCACATATCTCGCATTCCTCCATTCCTACACCATTACTTATTTGAAGTATAATTTAAAATAACTGACATGTGCATGCCGGCTTTAAAGTTAAAGCCTTATAGTTAAGGCGCTATAAAGCTACTAATAATAACATATATAAATTTAATCGACATAATTCTATTGTCTAATTTGGAGAGCGAGTGTAGTATATGAAAATCGATATTTTAGAAGAAAATGATAAGGTTTTAAAGTTTAGGCTTTCTGATTCAAATACAACTTATGCAAATACTTTAAGGAGATTTGCAATAAACAGCGTTGAAACTTTTGCGATAGACACTGTCACATTTTATGAAAATACTAGCGCGTTATTTGATGAATACATTGCACATAGGATAGGGCTTATACCAATATACACACCTTCAAAAGGGTATTCTGAAAAAGACCAGATACTTTTTGTCCTTGAAGGGACAGGGAAGAAGACGGTTTATTCTAGAGACCTAAAAACAGCAGACAAGGAAGTCCATGTTGCCAACCCCAATATACCTATAATAAAGCTGGATGAAGGGCAAACAATAAGGCTAGAGGGCAAAGCAGTCTTAGGAACTGCTTTAAAGCATGCAAAATTCCAGCCTGGAATAACAACATATGAGCAGCTGGATGAGAGCACTTTTGAATTTTATGTGGAATCGTTCGGTCAGATGCCTCCAAAAGAAATAATCAATAAAGCACTTGACAAAATTAGAGCAAGCCTGGATGATACTGAAAAGATTGTTAAAAAATTGTGAAGATGCGGGGGTGGCAGAGCATGGCCAAATGCGCAGGACTGAGGCTCCTGTGTCTTAGCGACTGCGTGAGTTCAAATCTCACCCCCCGCACTCATGCTTGATATTAAAGCTAATCAAGAAAAAGAGCCTTATTATATATGCTGTTCAAAGCCGCGGTTTTTGTCCTTACATCGGCATTAGATGACACTATATAAGTTGTCCTTTTTTCAAGGGTCTCTAATGCAGATTTTATATATTCCTCCTGGTTCTCTAGCAAGAAAAGCTGCCGCAGCCTCCTTTCATAAACTGTGCTTTTAACATATCTTGAAAGAGAGAGATATGAATTAAGTTCTCTTTGCTTGCGCTTATTTTTGGCGAGCATAGATACAAGAGATTTTTGTAGATTTTTTATTCTCGCTTTGGCCCTGTTGTAGTCCTTTATGGTTGGATTGTTAAGATATCTCTTCATGTATTCCTTTCTTTTAAGCCTTTGGCTCTCTTTTGCATCAGATTTTATGAGGCTAGACCCAATCAAAGCTCCTGCAGGTGCATTCTCACCAGCAATACCTATATTAGCATCTAAGTCGTCAGCATAAAACGCCACGCCACCATCTATATTAATTTTATGCAAGAGCTTAATAAGATTATGATTTTTGCAATTATTTCACAGGTTAAAAGCTTCTTCTGCTAAAGCTGCGCTTTCTATATATATCATTCTTTTCAAGCTTCTTAGGGTCTACGCCTTTTACCATTTTTACGTTTGCAGGAATGCCAAAACTCTCAGAGTATACCACTTGTGAGTGCAATGATTGCAGGCTTGCCAGCTTGCCTTTTACGGACCCCATTACAAAACGTTTAAGATTTACCAAAGACGAAGGGTAATCGCTCCCACGAGCAAGTTTCTTGCCTGATATTATTGACAATGGAACTCTAACTACGTCGTCATATAGCACAGTTCCGTGACCTATAAAACCGTGTTCCCCAAAAAGCTGGCCATGATCGCTAGTTATTATTATAAGCTGCTCATCCCCATACTTGTCTATTAAAGCTTTTGAAATTTCATAAGCATAGGTATATGCTTTAAGTGCTGCTTTTGAATATAGCTTTCTCCATTTATTCACAAGCTCTTCCGGAGGGGGTTCCTTCAAAAACGAGGTAGACCAGTTAAAATCCTGATTTTTCTTTCCTATATAAGGATCATGGGCTTCCATCAGGTTCACAAACAGGAAATATTTATCTCTAAAATCCATTTTTTTGATATTTTTAACAATATTTTTGCCTCCTTTTTCTATAGGCCAGCCTTCTATAATTTTTGCTACTGCTTTCTTTGTTATCGATTTTGGAGTATGGAGAAATGCACTGCCAACCGCTTCAAGGAAGAGGTCAGGTTTTTCGGCAATTATGCTTTTTGAAATTTTTATAATATTGTTGCCATACCTGTTTCTGTAATCTGCTATATAGGGTTTAAGCCTATTAGAAATCTCTATCACACTTCCAAATATGTCTGTAAAGTACGATTCCTCCCGGAAAACATCAAACTCTGAAAATCCATATATAGGGCTTATGTAAGGATTTGCAGATATTCCATAAGTCTTGTAACCGTAATGCTTCAAATCCGAAAGGAAAGTCTGCTTTTTAAGCCTTATTTTCTCTATATCTAGCGATTTTATGGACTTTGTTTCATGAGAACCATGGGATGACGGGTACATCCCAGTAAAAATTGAGGCGTGTGAAGGCAAAGTCCAAGATGCAGGTGCTATGCATCTGTCTTCAAAGTAGTAGTTACCAAGATCTTCCATCTTAGCAAGCTTCTCGTCTATTTTCTTGAATTCGTCAAGTCTCATGCTGTCCATTACTATTATTGAAATGTTCATTTTAGTACCAGGGCGTTTGCACAGATATTTTATATTTTTTTAAAGTTATAAATGTATTGCATTACTGCATGAGATGCTTGCATGGATAACAAAGATATGTTGGATTTTATAAAAAGCGTATATTCTAAAATGATACCGATAAAGGCGCTATCCCCAGAAGTTGGTGGAAAAGGAGAAATGGAAAAGGCTAAATTTATAGAAGATATACTTAAAAACCTGGGTGTAAAGCCAAAATGGTTTACTGCATTAGACAAAAATAATACAGAAAGGCCAAACCTTTTAGGCATTTATGAAGGAGAGGATACAACCAGAACTTTCTGGATAGTTGCACATATGGATGTAGTGCCTGAAGGGGATATAAGCTTATGGAAACACCCTCCATTTGAAGCTACTATAGAAGGAGACAAAGTATATGGGAGAGGTACAGAAGATGATGGCTCCGGAATTATGATTACATTAGGGGTGCTAAAGTATTTTTACGACAAAAAAATAAAGCCGCGGATAAATTTAGGCGTTGTGTTTGTATCAGATGAAGAAACAGGGAGCGTTTACGGAATGCAATCCTTGATGCAGAGGAATATTTTTAGTAAAAATGACGAGTTTTTAGTGCCTGACTGGGGCAGCAGCGATGGCTCTCTAATAGAGATTGTGGAAAAGCATGTGCTTTGGCTAAAGATAAAAGTGGATGGAAAACAAACACATGCCTCGACACCTAATAAAGGAGCAAACGCCAACCTGCTTGGAATGAAGTTTTATCAGGAGCTTTATGAAATGCTTCATAAGAAATACGACAAAAAAAACAATCTATTCGATGTACCTTATTCAACATTTGAACCAACAAAAAAGGAGGCAAATGTCCCAAACATAAATACGATCCCAGGCACTGATATACAGTATTTCGATTGCAGGATACTTCCAGAATATAGCTTAAATGCAGTGATAGAAGATATTAATAAAGAAGCGGCGAATTTTGGCATAGAAAATAAGTGCGGTGTGAGCATTGAGATAGTTTCCAGAGACGAATCGCCAAATAATTCCAATCAAGAGCTTGCAGCAAGATTCTCAAAAGCAATAGAAAAGACCAGAAATATATCACCTAAAAATGTTGGAATAGGTGGCGGCACGATAGCCAAATATACAAGGAAAGCGGGAATGCAAACCATTGTATGGTCTACTATAGATGATGTAGCACATAGCCCAGATGAATACGCAAAATTAAGCAATATTATGAAAGATATAGAAACAATAACAGAGTACCTTACAATGCGCTATATGTGACAATACGCGGCGAGGCGTATTGCCACCTAAAGCTTATATTTAGATATAATGCTAAATACTACTTAGATACAAATCATAGTGGGTTTATTTCAGATTAGAAATATGGCCTTTTGTTCTTATTTTCTTAGCAAATTTTTATTGTCAAGCCCTGCTATTTTTTCCAATATGTAGATGTTTTGTATTGCCAAATCGCCTGGAACCTGCTGTATGCTCCTTATTTTATGTATAATTGAAAGGGTAGTATCTTTTAATTTCTGGCTTTTTGATTTTGCCATCTCTTTCAACAGGGACATTGCTTCTTCATCTTGCAGCATTGGCGAAAAATCGTTTACAAGCGCTGCATTGGCTACATCTGAAATATCATTGCCCTGGCTCCTAAAAATTTTGTAAGCAAGGATCTCCCATTTTTTAGGTGGTTGTTTAAGATAGCTAGCATAGATTCTCCCTCCATTAGCCCGATAAAATAACGAAGGCATAACAACTACAGCAAGATAAAATGGTCCATTTGAAACATCATCTTTTATGAAAAGCAATTCGTTTGTAATAGTTGGCACTTTGTAAGTATTGCCTCCGGATATATATGTTATAGAAAAATAATCTTCTGCATTAAGCTCTTTCCAGCCCAATCCTTTAAAAATGCTATTAATATGAACATTTGAATTAGGCGGCAGAATATCCAAATCAATCAGTCTGCTTGTGATTCTGTCTTTTAAATAGCTTTCAGGTACTGGTATCTCGATGTCTAAAGCAGACCCTCCAGTAAAAGCGTGCTCTATATTAAGTGATTGAAGCACATCCTTTACCGGTTTTATTTCGTTTAAAACATCTAGAAGATAAGTGTGGCCCATGCTGTCCTTTTTATTTAATACTTCAACCAAGGTAGCATCTAAAAATTTCTGGGGCATGTAATAATATATAACTTAAGAAATATTTAATTTTAGCGATTTTGCAGCTTAAGATTCAAAGAAGGCTTTTCATAAAACTCAAATAAATAGGAGACGGCAGCAAAGGCGTGCTCTTGAACTCAGGATGTGCTTGAGTGCCTACATAAAATTTGTGGCCTTCTAACTCCATCAAATCAGGAAAGCCTTCATCGCTTGTGCCACTTACAATAAAACCTACATCTTCAAGCTTTGGAACATACGAAGGATTTACTTCGTACCTGTGCCTGTGCCTCTCGTATGCTTCATTTGATTTATAAATTTTGTAGGCAAGAGTATCACCTTTTATGTTTATTCTTTTAAGGCCCAATCGCATAGTGCCTCCTTTCATAGAGACAAGCTTTTGGCTTTCTAGAAGGTCTATTACCGGATAAGGAGTAGCGCTGTCAAGCTCCGTGGAATTTGCATCTTTCAGACCTAGCAGGTTTCTCGCAGCTTCTACAACCATCAGCTGAAGCCCAAAGCAGATACCCAGAGTTGGCATATTATTCTCTCTTAATTCTTTTATTGCTTCAATTTTTCCCTCGGATCCTCTTTTGCCAAAGCCAGGAAGTATTATATATCCTGAATTGTTATCTAGCAAGTCTTTCGGATTTATTTTTTTAGACTCTATATCAGTAGATTCTATCCATACAAATTCTGGCTTTATATTTAAGTATGCTGACGAATGCTTTATCGCTTCGACAATGCTTATGTAGCTGTCCTTGTTGCTTGTATATTTACCTATAAGGTATACCTTTTTGTTTATGCTTGAATTTTTGAACTTGTTTATAAAATCCTGCCAATCATCTAGATCAGGAGTCTTAAACTGCAATTTGAGCTTTGATAGCAGAGCCTTAGTAAACTGCTGCTTCTCTAAAATAAGAGGAATATCATAAATAGTATCTGCATCACAATCGTCAAATATGTTTGGTACTGGAACATCGGTAAACATTGAAATTTTCTTCTTCAAGTCAGGGCTCAATGGATGTTCTGCTCTACTTATCAAAATATCTGGCTGTATTCCTATCCTTCTCAATTCCTGAACAGAATGCTGCAAGGGTTTTGTTTTAAGCTCTCCGGGCTGCTTTAGATATGGTACCAAAGCCATATGTATATATACCACATTTTCTTGTCCTTCTTCTACTTTCATCTGCCTTATTGCCTCGAAAAATGGGAGGCTTTCTATGTCTCCTACTGTGCCTCCTATTTCTACTATAACTATATCTGCATTTGTGTTCTTTGGAAGCTCTCGTATCCTTTCTTTTATCTCGTTAGTTACGTGAGGTATTACCTGCACGCATTCGCCCAGATAATCCCCTCGTCTTTCCTTGCTTAGTACGGCAGAATATATCTGCCCTGCCGTAATATTATTCAACCTTGAGGTTTTAAGAGATGTAAATCTTTCGTAATGGCCAAGATCCAAGTCTGCTTCGCCACCATCGTTTGTGACAAAAACCTCACCATGCGCATATGGATTCATGGTGCCTGCATCCAAATTTATGTATGGGTCAATCTTTATTGGGACTATTGAATAACCAGATCTAAGAAGTAAGTTGGATATTGAGGATACTAGTACGCCCTTGCCCAAACTGCTAAGCACACCCCCTGTCACAAATATATATTTCGCCATAAACTCAACAAACGTATAAATAAGATTGCCGCAGGCAGGATTTGAACCTGCGACATTCCGGTTTTTGCTAACTTTTGTTATCTTCAGCCGGACGCTCTCCCACTGAGCTACTGCAGCCTATTGCAAATTAAATGATTATATTAAGATAAAATTTATTTAAATGTTTTTATGTTAAATGCTCTATCAGATATAAATTTATCTGCAATTTGATATTGGCATCGGAACAGCATTTTGGATGGGGCCAACGAGGGATTCACTTAGCCTGTTTTCTTTTAGGGTTATCTTTTCATAAACGTCTGACAAATTAATACTCTGGTTCTTATATATCATATTATTCCTTATCCCTGTAGCAGCAATATATTCTTGCGCATAAATTGGCAACCCGTATCTTTTCGAAATGCAAACGGCAATATAACCGTTAATTGCTATAGAACCTGACACATTGTTGCTTAATGTTCCATTTATCATTGTGCAATTAATAGTATCGATTGAAGTATGCTCAATTGACGTAAGACTTACCTTTATATCGCTTTGTGGAATAGGTATTGAATATGGGTTAAAGATGCTAAAAAGCATATATAAGACAGGGGTATTGAACGGATTAGATCCATTTATGCACATATAAGTGCTTGGATTTAAGCCGCTCGGATCATACTCATAAGTATGGTTATTATAAAACAGGGTATAACTTTTTGCTATAGATATGGTAGATTGGCTTTGATTAGCAGATTTAGCAAAAAGCTTAAAATTTGGGATATTGTGTATCAACAGAAAGTAAGTACCGTTTTTAAGAAGAGTAAAATTTGATGAGCTCGTACTATTTAAAGAAAGGTTTACGGCAGAGGTTTTATAATAGGTGGTTTCATTTATTGAATAAGATGCATTAATATATGGCAAGCTTTGATATTGCAAACTTGATTTAAGAAGATATCCTTCAAAAGAAAGAGATGAGAGAGTTTCATTAACATATATAGATGGCACATTTGCAGTATATGATGAATTCAATCTTGTATTTTGATTAGGCGAAGTAAGGGAAGATGAAATAGTAGTAGATGATAAATGGTAAGGTTGCAACGAGGATCTGCCTTTTGCATAAAAAAATACACCAATCAATAATGCGAATATTATAATAACAGATATAATAGCTACAATGCTCTTTTTTGCCATGTATATATACCCCTTTTCGTAAGCCTCGGCATTTACTTTTCGCTTTGCCATTTTATCAAAGATTAATTTTAAATAAAAATATTTAAATATGCTTAATGAATGTGGTAATGCCTTATTTATTGATTTTTAATTTCAGGGTCTTCTTGCTTATTTTGAATCGGCTCTTCATTCATATCTTTACGCAGAAGGAAGTTAAGGGCAAGGCTCTTTTTGACATTCAATTGCTGGGATTTGGAAAGAATAGATTGGGTTTCAAAGGATATTGTAGGATTTGAAGCAAGAGCAGCTTTTACATCGTCATCAGAATATATGCTAATCCACTTTTGTACATATGGATCCAAGAAGAAGTTTAGCGCCAAAGATATTTTCACTTTATTTATTGGATCTTTTGCAAGCGCATATTGAATCTGCTTAGTCAAAGATTTATTCGAAGCTAATGACTCTCTGACTTCGCTGGAATCATTCATAAGAAGTATGTGCTGGATTTCCTCGGATATAGAAGGATTTTTACCTAAAGAGCATAAGATTTCTGTATCATTGGAAAAAGCGAGGATCTTTTGTATTACGTTTCCTATATGCGTATTGCGAGCCAACCATATACGTGCTTCACGTGACTGGGATATTGCAAGCATATATTGTATATCAAAGTCTATGTTTTGATTAAAAGCAAGCTCGTGCAAAACGCGTTCGTCTTTATCTTGGCAGAGCGTCAATCCGGCAGTTTTGCTTATATCTCCTCTCCTTGCTATGCACATCCTGACATTAGAAGAGATATCATGCGCAAGAATTATCTGTAGATCTGTAGCAAGATTTGGGTTCGATGCAAGAGCTATCCTAATTTTTTTATCTTCTTCCGAAGCTAAAAGGTACTGAATGCGCTTGTCTATACCAGGATTAGATGCTAATTCTATTTTTATGTCTGAAGAATTGCTGCCTAAACTTGATGCCGAATCAAATATCTTTTTCTGCACTTCATAAGTTGTGAAAGGATTAGCAGCAAGTATTTCAAATAAGATATTATCATGTTTCATCAATATCTCTTTTTGGATATCCTCCTTTATTGAAGGGTTATCCGCAAGAGCAGATAGTATAGAAAGACCCATTTCGAGCATCTGTTTCTGAATCGATTCGTCCAATGCAGAGTTCGATGCCAAGGATATTTTGACTGATGTATCTGGGTCATGCAAAAGGATTTTCTGGAATTTTTTGTCTATGCATGGGTTTGACGCCAGAGCACTTCTTGTATCTGCATTGCCTTCTTCTAAGAGCTTTGCCTGAATTGACGTATAAAGATTTGGATTATTTGCTAAATAAAATCTTGTTTCACTTGTTCTTTTTCTGATATTGAAAAGCAGCCATTGCGCTTTTAGAGATAATGAAGGATTTCTTGCAAGGGATTCTATAATAGCGCGATTTCCTGACTGGATAAGGAGCTCTTGTACAGCTTGAATTATAGCTGGATTTTCTGCTAGCTTTACCTTTGCATAGATATTTGAAGAATTTGCAATATTTTTCTGTGCTGCCTCGCTTATGTTGGGGTTTTTTGACAACTCTGCCACGACACATTCTGCTCTGTCTTTAGAAAGCAATTCTTGTACGGATTTTGATATATATCTATTAGAAGCAAGGGATTGGCGTACAATTACGTCTCCACTTCGCACAAGCGCCAGTTGATCTCCTTCCTGCAAATTCTTGCGCTTGAGAAGCTTTATAAGATATTCACGCTGAGAACCATTAATGTTTGAAGCATCAAAATTTATGCTCTTCATTTTATCGTTCAGGTCATCCGTAGATAAAATATATTTTTCACATATTATATTTATATTTTTAGAAGTTTTAACAATCCACAAAAACAATAAATATGTAAATACACAATAATATACGTGGAAGCATGAACAAAAAAGTAAAAACAGAAAAGTTCGTACTCCATGCGCATTTGGCGAATGAACGAATTACAAATGGCTGGTCTTATTATATAAGCCCTTACTTCTCGATGTTTTATTATATATCTATACCTGAAATTTTAATAGCTAAGATATTCCCAAAGCTTTTTACGAGCAGCATTTTGCTCGGAGTAATATCCTATATAGTGTTGTTGCTTCTAAGCTACCACATGGGAATAAGGCACGAAAAGTTCAAGAAAGAGTACTATAAAATGAATAGATAGCAGAAATGTCTGCAAAATAAATAGCGCTTAGTAATTTCTTTCCATTATGAAATCCACAAGCAAGCTTAATTTGTCTTTTGATGGAGAATCTTTCAAGATAGGCTTCAGGCTAAGCCATGCTGCATTCATTATCTCTGACATTGTTGCTTTTAGCTTATTTTCTACATTATATTTTTGCATTATTGCTATTGCTTCAGAGATCTCTTCCATATTTGTTGTATGGCTTTTGATTATTGAAAGAAGCTTCCTCTTGTCTTCTGGAGTAGCCAATTTTAAGGCATATATTAAAGCAAGAGTTACTTTCCCTTCTGTTATGTCCTCGCCGATGCCACCCTTGCTCTCCGCAAGCTTGCTGCTTGATATATTAAGCATATCATCCTTGATTTGAAACACAACACCTATAGCTGCGCCAAAATCTCCAAGAGCTTTGAATGTGGCTTCATCAACGCCAGCAAGTATTCCAGCGAGTTCTGCTGAAAATCTGGTAAGTACCCCAGTCTTGTCAAAGGCTGTCTGCAGGTATTCTTCCTCTGTTATAGATTCTATATCTACTAGACTATTATGCCATGCAATATCTATTGCCTGGCCTGTACCTATGCGCAGCATCTCCTTTACATAAATAGACAGGAGCTTGTCTTTTTTGCTATTATCCAGTTTATTGCTGCTCATCAAGGCCACAATCGGGAAGTACAGCAGGAAATTAGCCAGATTTACTGCTATATCCAAACCGAATTTGATATGAACACACGGCGCGTTTCTCCTCATTTTTGAGCCGTCTTCTATATCGTCCAGTATAAGAGTAGCGTTGTGTATAATTTCTGGTATTATCGCAAATTCCTTGTAATCTTCCGAGTTCGCACCCAAAGAATCCAAAAGCAGCATTGTCAAAACAGCCCTCAGCCGTTTGCCTCCTTGGCTAAGCAGGTACCATGCAGGCTCTAGTATGCTTTTATTTATTGCTTGGTGATCGTATACGTAAGGGCTCTTTCCAAGCAGGCCCCATATATATTCATCAGAAGACTTGTCTTTAAGGTACTGCTTTATTTCATTTGTTATACGCTGACCTTCCTTTGCAAGGTATTCGCTTACGCTTTGTTCAGACATTTTATTGCCTCTGATCTATTCATTTATTTCTTGAAAGAGTATAAGAAATAGAATCTCTTGCGATATTTTTTATTTGGGATTCTGGCAAATCTGAAGACAATTTTTCAAATTTTTCCAGCGATTCTTTAGTAAGGCGCTCTGCTTCCTGTTGCGCGAATTTTATAGATCCCAGTTCTACAAACTTGTCCAAGACCCATTTTACTTCCTCATCAGACTTCTCTTCCCTCCTTTTGGAATAGGTGCTTTTGAGCCTTGAAAGAGTGACAGGATCGGAATTTTGAACAGCGTGCCATAATATTATGGTTTTGACCCCTTCTCTTACATCATTTCCTATGTTTTTACCCAGGTTTTCCTCAGTTGAAATGCAATCTAATATATCATCTTGTATCTGGAATGCATTGCCTGCAGGTATGCCGTATTCTTTTATATTTTCTATGCTTGCCTTGTCAGCATTTGCTATTATAGCACCACACTGCATTGGGCCATATACAGAGTAATAAGCACTTTTGGCTTTTATGGATTTGTAATAATCCTCTTTTGTAAAAGAGCTGATGTCTTTTATGTCACGAGTCAGATGTATATCGTAATACTGACCAATATGTGTTTGGAGCATTATGTCAAAAAACTTGGCAAAATAGTTTGAGCCACGATGGTCACCAAGCTTGTCAGAAGCAGTTTTTGCAAGATTCCATGCTATTGCATGCACTGTATCTCCTGCAAGTATTGCATTTATCTCTCCATACATTTTATGCGCTGATGGAAGCCCCCTTCTTAATCCATTTCCGTCCATCCAATCGTCATGCATTAAAAAGTAGTCTTCAGAAGCCTGCTGAGCAGCGGCTGGGACAAGAGCATCTTCTACATTACCTCCATAAAGCAAAGTCCAAAGGATAAGATATGCAGGCCTTCGATATTGGCCTTTTCTAATAGTGTAAGATTTTACCATTTGGTCAAATTCCTTTGCCTCTATACTCGGAAAACTGTTTAAAAGTATCTGAAATATTTTATCTTTGTAGTAAGCTGCAAATTCCTTAAAATTTTTTATTTCTTGAATAGTTCCTTTATCCATAAAATCAATATTATTTGCATGAGTAGATTAATATTTTTATTGTAAGCATAATAAAAATACAGGTTTGGCAAAGAAGTGCATGCACTAAAATATATTAGACAATAAAGGCCGCATTTTTAGATTTATTTATATGCAATGAGAAAGCATGCAGTATAAAACATTATAGAAATTTTTATAAACTTTGCAAATTAATAATATAGAACAAAGCAATAAATTTTTATAGCAAAAATAAATGCTATAAATTAAATTAACAACGCCTCGGTAGCTCAATGGTAGAGCGCCTGTCTTGTAAGAAGCTAAAAAAAGTTTCATCAAAATCAGGAAAACAGGAGGTCGAGGGTTCAATCCCCTCTCGAGGCTTGTATTACTTTATCAAACACATTTGCAATAGTTTATGCTCTGTTGAATGAAATTGCATAACAACAGCTATAAATAGCTGTTTTATACCTCTTTTTGAAGTCATATCTTATCCCTGTATAGTCCTTCAAGAAATTGCATATATTTTGCAGTTCGTTTTAATTCAACTTGCAAAATGCACAGGTTTTCTGCTTATATTGTTAAATCGAATTGCTAACATAAGCTTAGATCATAAAGTGCAAAGCAAACGCAATTTATATTAATAAGAAAACAAAATAGTAAGGAAGTGGTAGTTATATGGATTTCTTTGAAACAGTAGAAAGAAGGCATACTACAAGATTATATGAAGAAAATGAATTAAATGAAATGGCTCTCCTTAAAATACTGGAAACAGCAAATTTGGCTCCTTCAGCGAGAAACCTGCAATCCTACGAAATTTATGTAATAAAAGATCCGTTAAAGAAAAAAATCCTTTTAGAGGGTTCTTCAGGAAGGCAGGAGGCCGCAAAAGCAGGCGCGCTGCTGCTGTTTCTTGCAAATCCAACAAAAGGTAGCAACGAAGAAGAGAAAGAGGCAAGCAAAAGCTTTGCAATACAGGACGCAGTCATAGCCGCGGCATATGCACAGCTTGCCGCTACTGCTTTGGGGTTGGATTCCGGCTGGGTAGCTTATATAAATAAAGACTCATTAAAAAAGCTTGGAATACCAGATACACTTCTGCCTGTGGCACTTATACCAATAGGCACTGGCGCAGAAGAAGTTTTTACAAGGAAAAGAAGGACACTTGATGATATAATTCATAGAATTTAAAGATATAAATACAGGTAAGATAAAATGGCAAGTGAATTTGTTTACATGTACGAATTCGATGCTGGCATTTCGTTCAATAATGATATTTATAATATTTTTAAAAATCCAGAAAAGCAGGCAGAAGGTAATTATGCTAAGCCAGAGCCAACAGAATTTGAATCATTTTACAGGCCACACATATTTAATATGGGCAAAACCCAAATTAAAGTAAAAGATACCTGGCAGGAGTTTAGGATCCAAGTGGCTTTTTACGATTTTGGGGGCATATCAATAAGGCTAAGGCTTACAATAGACAGGCCAAACTCAAAAATTGTATGGGAACTGGGATTTGGCAAGGAAACAAACGAAGAAATGGATAAAGAGATTTCAAAGATAAAGAATGAAATAGAAAAACATATATCCAAAATAGGAAAATTAGATGACAAAGGCTTTTATGAAAACTACAAATTTTACTATATAGAAGAAAAGAAAAATCTTGTGCTAGGCAGGTACAAAGGACTAATTGCTGGCCTTCTTATAAACGAAAAAGAAGCGAATACACTTGACAAAAATTATGTAGAACAAATATTAAGCAGAAAAATAGAATATGATTTAAACAACATTGTGTTTGTCGGTTGGGAGAGCACATTTATGATAGATAGAGATTATTCACATGAGCATGAGCTTACTACGGCGGAAATAGCAAATCTGCAGCTCCTAGAAATGAGGCTTTATCATAAGAATCTTGTACAGAGGATATCAAACGCAAGCAAAGTGCTCTCCAAAATTAACACAACAAAAATACTGAACAATAACAGATATATAGTCAATAGCTTGCAAAAGAGCCTTGGCATAGCTTACAACAATAGCGGGGTCATACTCAATAGTATAAACGATGCATATTTCAACATGGGAGACTGGTATATTTCAAGACTTTATGCTCTTTATTCCGGAGTATTCAGGTTGAACGAATGGAAGGAAAGGCTCAACGAGGATCTTGAAGATATAGAAAAAGAACAGACTTTTGCTACAGAATTGATAAACACAATACACTCCAATATGCTGGAATATATAGTCATATTGCTCATATTTATTGAGGTGGCTATAGAGATTATCAGCCTTATAAAATAATAGGTGCTACCTTTGGATGAATGCGAGGATGTTATTTTAGATTACAATGCAAGCAAAGCATGTAGAGAGGAAGACAAAAGTATAAGATATGCTGCATTGACTGATTCTCGATTTATCCTATCTGCTAAGAGAGAGATCAGCAAGGTATTTGGAGTTTCGGAATTCGAAATTTTAAAGGGAAACTCTGAGAAGCTGCTTATTTTTGATGTGTTGAAAAATGAAATTGTGGAAAGAAAAATAAATGTAAAGAATTTAGTATTTGCAGACTATGCGGTACCTATAGATTTTGAAGCTACGATAAAAAACCGTGAAAATATTGCTAAAGCGATAAAATGGCTTATAGAAAAGATATTAGATAGAGAAGGCAAGCCGAAATTCAAAATAGAAATAAAGAAGCTGGATTTCAAATCCGAAATGAAGGCAAAGGATCTGGAAGTTGTGCTTGGAAAAAGCGTGGAAGAGGATGGATTCGTTGCAGATATGCTTAAGCCAGATATGATAATATTCGTTGTTCTTGGTGAAAAAACAGTAGTATGGCACATGGCTGCGCAAGACAGCTGGGCAAAGCTGGATTATTATAGATTTGGCAAAGAAAAAAAGATAAGCAGGGCAGAGTTCAAAATCAAGGAAGCGATGGAATTTTTTGACATTGATACCGCAAATGCCAAAAAAGCCTTAGACATAGGGTCTGCGCCAGGAGGTTGGGCGAATTACCTTGCATCAAAAGGCATGCAGGTTGTGGCGGTCGACAACGCTTTACTTGATTACGGGCAATTGGAAAAAAACGGAAAGATTCTGGTAATATCCAGTAAAACAGACAAGCAAATCAAAAAAATTGGAGGGAAAAATCTTGCTGTTGCAGACAGCCTGCCGGCTGAATCTCCAGAACATATAGACTACAGAATTATACACTTGAAAGAAAATGCGGATCTAAGTACAGGAAGTAATAAAATTCTAAAAAAACTTGCTCCTTTTGATATTTTAACTATAGATGTAAACAGGGAACCTAAAGAGACCGCAGAATTGGCCAACAGCCTTGCAGGGCTGCTTGCGACAAATGCTACGCTTGTAATAACTATAAAATTAATGAAGATGTCTATAAATAGGTATATGGAAGAGGTAGCAGAAGAGATCTCTAAAAACTACAAATCCATAATATTCAAAAAACTGCCACACAATAAAAAGGAGCTTACTGTTTTTGCCAAAACCAAGTAAAATGCTCAAAAACAGCCAGAAAAATTTAAATTTCATATGAGCCTCTTTCACAACTAATATTCAAATCTGGAAAATAAAAACATATGTAACATTCTAAATATAAATGATCGTGTCATTACAATCTAAACCACTATGCGACAAATACGGTTTCTACAAATCCCTAGTGCCAAGATATCTCATGCATAAAAAAAATGCAATAGAAAAGAAATCCTCGAATTCACAACATATATCTGGAAAGTTCGCTAAATATTGCTTTTAAAATATCAGAAAAAGTATAAATGCTGCAAACGCAACAATAGAAGCTTATAATTAAGCATTGGTTATTAATATATAATACAAATTCTTAATTAGCTTATGCTTATGTGCTAATATGATGATATGATGCATAAATTAAGTATAATTGTACCGACAAAAAACGAGGAGAATGGCCCTAAAATAGTAAGAGAGCTTATGGAGGCTTTCGGAGACGGTACCGAGATAATAGTAGTAGACAAAAGCAATGATGAATATTACGAGGCACTGGCCAAGACAAAAGCTACAGTAATAAGACAACGCAGCCAAGGCTATGAAAACGCGATAATGGAAGGCTTTGCAATAGCTTCTGGAGACATACTGGCAAGCCTTGATGCAGACGGCACTTATTCGGTAGAAGATTTAAAAAAAGTAGTGAACGCTCTTGAAAGCGATGAACGCTATGATTTCGTAAGCGGAAGCAGATTCGGCAACATGTCTAAAGATGCTATGGAATGGCACCTAAAGTTTGGGAATATTATGCTAGCTAAAATATTCAACCTGCTTTATAAGCAGAATATGCATGATGTGCTAAGCGGTTCGTTCGCAATGACGCGAAGGGCCTACGAAAAAATAAAAAACATAGAAGCCTATAGGGCAGGAACAATATTCTTTGAAATAGAGATAATAAGGAAAGGATACAAGATAAAGGATATACCGATAAGCTATAGAGCAAGAGCGGGTACAAAATCAAAGATAACCAAAGCAAAACCTGTTTATGGGCTTGTAATGGCATATCATGCAATAAGGTATGCAAGGGATTACAACCCCTTGGTTATATTTGGAGGCATAGGGCTAGTGCTCGTAGTGGCAGGCTTGGCTTTGGGCATATATGTAATAATGAATTTTATAGCTTCAGGAGTATTCAATGAAATAGGGCGTGCCTTGATCGCATTTATGCTTGTAGTATTAGGCTTTTTATCCATAGTAACAGGTTTCCTTCTTGATCTGATGCTAGAGATAGATAAGAAAATTTACGAAAAATAAAAAGGGGCATGAATGCTGAGCATAAGTTCCAAGAATTTTGATGTGTTGATTTCGGAACTTGAAATTAATGATGCAGAGAGACTTTGCAAAATAGGCAATGATAAAGAGCTTGCCACAAAGCTCGGAAATGGCTTCCCGTTTCCTTATACCTGCATAGATGCAATGGCTTTTATAGAGCAGGCCGCATTTGGTATTTCCAGGGGCATGTCTTTCAATTTCGGCATAAGGCTTAAAAAAGAAGCAAGCTTGATAGGAATATGCAGCGCAGACAAGCTTGATTATGTAAATATGAACTGCGAGATAGGGTTCTGGCTAGGAAGTGACTATCGTGGCAAGGGCTATGCATACGCTGCAGTAACACTGCTTGTATACTTTGCATTCAATGGCTTAGGCATGCACAGAATAAGTGCAAAAACGCTAGGTAGCAACCTGCAATCAAGAAGGCTTCTTGAAAAGATTGGCTTTTCAGAGGAAGGAAAACTAAAGGAAAGCGTAAGAATTGACAATAAATACTATGATGCAATAGAATACGGGCTTTTGAAAACAGAAAGCGCTGATAAAAATCTTTCTGAAAAAAATATAAAGATTGAAAGAGATTAGATGGACGAAACTATAGAAGAGATTATAAAACTGCAAAGCCAAGATTTTAGAATCTTCAGGGCGTCCTCAAAGCTCGTGCTTAATGATATATTTAGCATAATAGATAGAATAAACAATGAAACAGAGCACAAAAGCAAAGCTGAAGTGTTACAGGTTTTCAACCCCAATAGTATTATAAACAGGTTCCATATTACAAGCAGCTACATGAATGCTGTATTTGCAGAAAAGGAGCATAGACTCGGCATACGCAGCATGAGTTTTGGAATAATTATCTTTGCGGCTCTGGAAAGGCAGCTTTCTGCAGCGATAGAAAAAGTGGGAGCAAAAGATCCAGGAAAGCTGCTGGTCTTCTCAAATATTCAAGATTTAAAGTATGACTGCCTTTTTTATAAAATTGAAGACTTCAATCCCGATTTGAAGCATATGATAAAAGCTGCAAAACGCATGCACATACAAGCAGGCAGAGAAGATGAAATAAATTTAGAGCTTGCAGGTAGGATGCAGGCTTTAAAGCTTTAGCTTGGCAAATATTTTATAGTATATAAAAATTTGCAAATAAATATATAATTATAAAACAAATGCTATCGGTTGGCGTATTAGTTCTTATGTTGATAAAAATTTGAAAAACTTGACGCCATAGTTAAGATAGTGGATTATGAATGATGATCCTATTGAATTATAAGCAACAAAAATTGACTTGGGCATATGTCAAAATAGGTTAGCATGCATATATGCCAACCAATATCTGCAGATTTTGCTTGTGATGAGATTATGATAGAAACGATAAACACGCCATTTAGCGATGAAGAAAGCTTAGGAAGCCTTAACAGTTACGTCAGAGCATGGTTTACAAAAAATTTCAAGGAGTTGTCTCCGCCAGAGAAGTTTGCCTTCAAACTTATAAGTGAAAAAAAGAATGTGCTTATAACCGCACCTACAGGAAGTGGAAAGACCCTTTCAGGCTTTCTTAGCATAATAAGCAAGCTATTTGACTACAGCATAGAAGGCAAGCTGGAAGACAGGATATATTGCATATATGTATCACCTTTAAAAGCGCTAAACAATGATATTTACAAGAACCTGCTAGTGCCATTGGACGGTATATACAAAGAAATAGATGCGCAGAATTCCGGGAAGAATTTTAAAAGAGTAACTGTAGGGGTCAGAACAGGAGATACAACACAGCAGGAGAGAAGGAAGCAGCTTCTGCACCCGCCACATATATTTATAACTACGCCAGAATCCCTTGCCATAATACTGAATTCCAAAAAATTTTCCGAAAATATAGCAAATGTAGAGTATGTTATAATAGACGAACTTCACGAGCTTGCAAACAATAAGAGGGGCGTGCATTTGTCCTTGTCCCTTGAAAGGCTACAGCACAAAATTGACAAAGAGATAACTAGAGTAGGTCTTGGGGCAACCCTTTATCCTATGGAAGAGGCAGCAAAATTCCTGGTGGGCTACAAATGGGATAAGCCAAGAGATTGCATAATAATAGATGCTTCTTGGAGCAAGAGAATAGATGCAAAGGTAATAAGCCCGGTTAAGGACATGATAAACACTACTGAAGAAAAAATAGAAAAGGCAACTTACGATGAAATAAACAGGATAATAAAAAATGGCAAAACCACGCTTATATTTACAAATACAAGAAGCGGTACCGAAAGGGTGGTGTTCAATCTCAAGAAAAAATTCAAGTATAATGAGGATATAGCAGCACACCACGGCTCTCTTTCAAGAGACTCTAGGCTTGAAGTTGAGGATCTCCTTAAAAAAGGTGCGTTAAAATGCGTGGTCTCATCTACAAGCCTTGAACTAGGGGTTGATATAGGTACGATAGATAATGTCATACTTCTTGGTTCTCCGAAAAGCATAACAAGAGCCATACAGCGAATTGGAAGGGCAGGACACAGCTTCAAGGCTGTGGCAAAAGGAGAAATGATAGTGCTTAATAGGGATGACTTGGTAGAATGCAGCGTAATGCTCGCTGAGGCAAAAAATAAGAGGCTGGATTCTTTCCATATCCCTATGAATGCCCTGGACGTGCTTGCACAGCATATAATAGGAATGGCAATAGAAAAGAAGTGGGACGTAAATGAAGCATATGGAGTTGTAAAACACGCCTACCCGTACTATAATCTGGACAAATCTGATTTCATATCTCTGCTAAACTATCTTTCAGGAAAGTATGTAAGCCTTGAAAGCAGAAGAGTATACGGAAAGATCTGGTATGATGAAAATACAAACACTTTTGGAAAAAGAGGTGCGCTCCTGAACGTAATATATATGTTAAACCTAGGCACCATTCCTGACGAAGTAGCAGTTAATGTATTCAATGGCAAGAAATGGGTCGGGAGCATTGAAGAGGAATTCCTGACAAAACTCAAACCTGGGGACATATTTACGCTAGGAGGGAGGCTTTACGAATTTAAATACGCAAAGAACATGAAGTGCTATGTAGAGCCTGCAAAGTCCAATATGCCAACTATTCCCCCATGGTATTCAGAGCAGCTGCCTTTAAGCTTCGAACTTGCAAAAAGGATTGGAGAATTTAGGCTAGAGTTCTCGAAAGTAGTCAAAAAATCCATTAAAAAATACAAGGGTTTCCCGGAAAATATAGATGTAGAATCAAAGAAGTACCTTGAAAAGCTGCCTGTGGATTCAAAGGCGATGAATGCAATTTTCTTATATTTCGCAGAGCAGCTGCTCTTTGCAAAAGAGGTGCCTACGTCAAAGCTGCTGCTTGTTGAGCAGACAGAAGATTTCATAGACAAGGACAAGCATTACCTAATATTCCACAGCCTTTTCGGAAGAAGGGTGAACGATGTACTTTCCAGGATCTTCGGAATAATAATAAGCGAAAGCTTTGGGGAGGATGTCAGCCTGCTTGTAAATGACAATGGCTTCTTGATAACAACAAACAGGAGAATTCCTCTGACAGAAAAAGAATTCAAAAGCATCATAAATGAGGCAACAACCACGGACATAAGATCCTTGTTAAGAAGAAACATTAAAAACACAGAAATGATGAAAAGGAGGTTTAGGCATGTTGCAGCGAGAAGCTTTATGATCCTGAGAAACTATAAAGGATGGAAGATATCCGTAAATAAGCAGCAAATAAACTCGCAGCTTCTGCTGAAAGCAGTAGAGGAGATTGATAGAGATTTTCCTGTGCTAAAGGAAACGTACAGGGAGATTTTCAATGATGTTATGGACCTGCCAAATGCAGAGGAAGTGCTTGCAAATATAAGAAAGGGGGACATAAAAACCAAATTGATAAGGACAAGCTTGCCTTCTCCATTTTCACAAGGCATAATAACCTTCGGCCATGCAGATGTACTCATGATAAAAGAAAAAAGAGATTACCTTAAAAAGCTGCACGAACTCGTGATGGAGCAGATAGAAAGCGAATATAATGATGATTGACAAAGACATTGAAGCATTGGATGGGCTCCCAATTCTTTACATAAAAAGCTTGAAGATGATTGTTGCATCAGATATGCATCTTGGATATGAGGGATATATGGCCAGGCATGGTGCACTCATTCCAAAGGTTAACCTAAAAAGCATAATAAAGCAATTAGACAGGGCAATAAGTGAAACAGGGGCAGAATCTCTTCTTATAGATGGAGATGTCAAAAATGAATTCTCCACTGTAGGCACTGATGAATTCAATGAGCTGCATGACTTTATAGATTTTGCTAAGTCAAAAGGTATCAAAACAATTTTTGTAAAAGGAAACCATGACAATTTCATAGACAGATATAAAGAGCCTTTTGGATTAGAGATATATGATGAATATGCAGTTTTTGGGAGCTATCTGTTTTTCCATGGCGATTTCATACCAAAAGATGTAATCGAAAAAAGGCTCAAATTTAAAACCGCAATAATTGGGCACGAGCATCCTGCCATATCGATATATCTGCCCATAGGCAAAAAAGAAAAGCTCAAGTGCTTTCTCATAGGCAGTTTTGGCAATGCGAAGCTTGTAGTAATGCCGGCAATAGGATATTTTTCCACTAGCACAGGAATAAATGAGATTCCAAAAGAGGAGCTTATGTCACCAATCTTCAAAAACGAGGATGTTGATAAGTTTGAGGCTATAGCTATTGGTTATAATTCTACAATGAGCTTCGGAAAGATAGGAGAGCTAAGAAGCATATTTAAAAGGCATGATCTTTAAGATTAAAGATTAATGATGGCATAAAAATGAAACAAAGGTTATACGAATAAAGGTATTATATTGATAAGCAAAGCGCATACCACTATTATTCCCAAAATCTTCGGGATTGATTTGTGCTTTATGTTTGTATGGTAAATCTGCCAACCATCAAAACCCGGTATAGGCAGCAAATTGCTTACTGCTACAAAGAAATTAAGAAGAAATGAAAGCGCTACTACAGAATAAAAGAAGTTTAGCAAGCCATATCCTTTCCTAACGCTTTCTCTTTCAGAAATGTATACGCCAGCCTCTCCTTTGGATGAATTATAAGGAGAGGCAATGGTCTTTATCTGGTACGTCTTGTTGTTAGCAGTTATATTCAAAATCATTCCTGGATGAACGTTCTTGTCTGCTTCCTCAAGGCTTGACAGATTTGATACATGAATATTATTCCATGCTTCTATAACCGAGCCGTTAGGTATCACACCATACGCAGGATAATTTTTCATAGTGCCTGCAATAATCAAGCTAGTAGAATAAAGATGAGGAAGGACTAGATATATGAAAGGTACGAGAAGTATTAGGAAGAATACTGTTGCAATAAAATTCATTGATACTCCGGCAGAGTATATTTTTGTCTGCTCGGCTTTTTTTAGCTTTTTTATCTGTTCCTCAGCCGGCTCCACAAAAGCACCTACAGGAATAGAACCAAAAAGGACCAACCCTGTCCTCTTAAGTTTTACGCCGTAAATCCTTGATAGGATTCCATGCGATGCTTCGTGTATAACCAGCAATATTGCAAGAGATATGATCCCAGCTGCCAATGGTATTGTTATGCCTGGAAGGACAGGGGCAACACCTGCTATCTGCGATTGCAATGGTTGCATATTCGGCTTTCCTATAACAGAAGAGTAGGCAAGGATACTTATGCTTGAGATTATTGAAGAGGCGTTCAAAAGCAGAAGAAAAATTATAAGGCCTGAAAAGCCGAATACGAAAATAGAAGCTAGCATTGCCGATACATAAACCATACTATAGGCAGTAAGAGCAAAAGATGGAGAGGTGCTAGAAGGGATTTTTAATATACTTATAAATGAAAGGCCAAAAATTCCAAAATATTCTACAAGAAAGAATATTGCAAAAATAGAAAACATGCCGAAAAGCATCATCTTTTTACTGATTTTTGTTTTTGTCACTTGAACTACCAAAAGCCCGAAGCTCAAGACAAGCCCCCATGTCGCCATTGCTGTCCAGAAATTTCTATGCCGTTTTGATATACTGTCGATTGTTTTTATACCTACCCTGCTTCCCAAGAGATAGATACCATAGAAGCCTTCAAAAGAGTTCATATGGGAAACAGCGAGCCCTATTGCAATCATTGCAACAAGACCTAAAATAACTTTATTAGCAGTACTAAGAAAGGGCAGGTAATCTACTATAGCATATAATAAGATAAGGCCAAAGAGGATAAGAAATATTGATAATACTTCTTTTTGCTTTTTTGAAAACATGCGCCCACTAAATTATCAGCCTTTTTGCATAATATTTTAAATGCAAAATCAAATGCTACGCCATTATGCATATAAAATTAACATAATAAAAATTAAATTCAAGCAGTGCTATCCTGAACATTGCCTTCTATGCTGCTTTCAAAATCAACAGGCTTAAGTGGAAATTCTTCGTTGGTTTTTATTGTTCCCCTAGCTTTCAGGACTTCCCTGCTCAAAAGATAGTATACCATTGCCAGCGCCCTCCTGCCCCTGTTATTGGCAGGTATTACCAGATCAACATACTTTATCGAATTGTCTGTATCGCAAAGCGCTATTACAGGTATGTTGATTTTGCTTGCCTCTTTGACTGCCTGCTTTTCATTTCTTGTATCGCTTACAATCAGAAGCTTCGGCTCAAAAAAGTCTTCTCTATTTGGATTTGTAAATATTCCTGGATTGACCCTGCCTTTCATGAACTTGGCGTTTATCGTATTTGCAAATTTCTCGGCTGCAAAAATTGCATATATTCTGGATGCAGTAACAGCTATCTCACTAGGATTGTACCTTGCAATCATCTTCGCTGCTACACGTATCCTTTGGTCTATAGTTTTCAGATCCAAAAGATAAAGGCCATCTTCCCTGACTTTGTATATGAATTTTTTCATCCCTTGCGATTTCGATTTTGAGGCAATATGTATGCCAACTTCTAAATATTCGTTTTGATCTACCAACAGTTCTTCATCAGACATTTTAAACACCCGGGGCCGTCGAGATTTTCAGTTTTAAAGTACTTTTGAATTCCCGAGCAATTCTCGAGTCGCCAGCACCCCAAGCTGGAAGCCTACCAAGCTAGCAGACGGCCCCTTCCTTAGTATCAATTTATAACCTCGTAATTTTTATTTTCTGCCAAATTTTATAAACTCGTCGATCAATTCCACATTTCCTAGGAACATCCTCCTGCAGCAGTATCTTTTTACGCCAAGGCTATCAAGAACCTTTTCAGGATCTTCGTGCTCTATATTAACTCTTCTGTCATACTCTTCCCATTTATCTCCGATTACAGCACCGCACGTAAAACATCTAACAGGCATCATCATTTTTATCACTCATCTATATGAGGTCTGGAACCTTGCCCTTGCCTTTGGACCTTTATACTTCTTTGGCTCCACTCTCCTGTAATCATCAATTATCAAACTTCTGTCAAACGAAGCAAACATTTTCTTTATTGAATCGTTGTTTGAATATGCTGCAATACCCTTTGCTATTGCAGACCTTGCAGCCTGCGCCTGTCCACTAGCTCCTCCACCATATACCTTAATATCTATATCGATTTTCTTCCTGAGGGCTTCTATGGCATCAGAAAGATGCAGAGGCTCTGATATAAAATTTCGGATTTCTTTCGGTTGTATAAGATCAAGGTTCTGGTTATTTATTGTTATATTGCCCTTTCCTTGAGTAATATAAGCTCTTGCAACAGCCTCCTTCCTCTTGCTTTTCAATACAGGGACCAGCAGCTGCTTCTTGGTAGATCTCTTCCTTGGAGATTTAGCAGCTTTTTTGAGCTTCTTCGCCTTTGCTGCTTTCATGCTGGCTTCTGCAGAATTCTTTTCACTAACAGAATCTATTTCATCCTTTTCTGGCATTTTATCATACCTTTGTCTTGTAGCCCAGCCTTTCTGACAAGTCTTTTATATAGATAAACTTAGTATAAAGAAGGTGGGGATTTTTAGCAGAAACTTTTATTATCTGGGAATCCTTAAACTCTTCAGGAACATTTATAAACACCTTAAGATTGCGGAAAGCAGCCTTGCCGCGAGGATATCTATATGGCAGCATGCCTCTTATTACTCTTTTAACAAGCAAATCCGGCCTTCTAGACCAATATGGAGAATGCTCTGGATTTTCCTTTTCCTGAAGATCTAGGCGTGTTTGGTACTTTTTGATAAAATAGCTTATATCACCGCTTATTACAGCGTATTTTGCATTAACCACTGCAACCTTTTTATTGTTAAGCAATGCCTTGGCTATCTTGGTAGAAAGCCTGCCAAGTACCTCGTCCTTAGCGTCATATACCTCATATTCATTTGGGTTAATCTTCATCTAATCACATGATTATTTTTACTCTTTTCTCAGATAGCAGCTTGTCTATATCAAGAATGCTGCTTCCGTTATTCTGTATAGCAGATTTTGCAGAATCTGAAAAACCAAGCGCAGCAATATTGACCTTATGGTCCAAAACGCCAACACCTAGCACTTTTGAAGGCACGATAACATACTCGTTTTCTTTTGTGTACTTATTAATCTTATAAAGATTTACTCCATTCCTTGCACGGGTAGACCTGCAAACCAACTTGTAAAGCCTTTTCCAGGGCCCTTTAATAGTAGGATCTTTTAATATAATTTCTAATTTATTTTTCCATTCTAAAACTGTTGGATCTTCAGCATTTATCTTTTTCTTCAAGATACGCACCTCTGTCTATAAGATATTAGCAGCAGCTTCGATTTTGTTGTCATCTTGTGCCTTGCGTAATACTTTATTACAAATTTTCTAATAATTTTTATTATATATTTTTATTCCTTTAGTTTTAAAAAAGCTTCTAGAATCTATTTTGCATTTCTGCAAAAGTATCAAGAAATGCTATTTCTTAAACGTATATTATTTTAAGGCAGAATATTTATACTTTATTTTTGTTTAGTTTAACCTGGCTATATTTTTGCCTAGCAACTATAAGATTTTTACCGATACTATAAACGATATTTAGCTGTTAGAGATGTATACAACAATAAAAGAAAGATGCTCCAACTAACACAAGTAACAAGAAATATAAGAATTTAGAATAATATGAATAATAAGGAATAAGAAGTAGGCAGTCCTTTAATATACTTATTCCTTAAAATATATGCGGTGGCACAATGCTTTTCGACGAATTGGCTGAATATTACAAAAGGCTGGAAGAAGTTTCATCCAGGCTTGAAATGGTAAAAATACTTGGAGAACTTTTCAAGAAAGTTGAAAAAAACGAGATAAAAAAAGTCGTATATATGACACAAGGTGTACTTCTGCCGCCTTTTGCAGGTTTAGAATTTGGCATAGCAGACCAGATTATGATAGAAGCTTTGACGATATCCACAGGCTATTCAAAAGAGGAGATAAAAGAAGAATACAAAAAAACAGGAGACCTTGGAAGTGTTGCTGAAGATCTGATAAGAAGATCAAAATTAAAAAAATTGTCTAACAAAGAGCTTGAAATCAGCGATGTATATGACGCAATGTATAAAATAGCTGAAATCTCCGGCCAGGGTAGCAAAAACATGAAGATAAAGGGGCTGGCTGGGTTGATAAGCGCAGTAAGCCCGCTAGGCGCAAGGTATCTTATTAGATATCCTCTAGGGGAACTGAGGCTAGGTGTAGGAGATTCCACCATATTAAGCGCACTGGCTTATGCATCTGGCAATGAAAAAGAGAACAAAGAGGCATTGGAAAACGCATATAATCTATGCAGTGACCTTGGAGTAATAGCGGAAAAAATGAAAAGCGAGGGCATGCAATCTATTATAAACCTTGAAGCAAGCGTATTTAGCCCAATACGGCCTGCATTGGCTGAAAGGCTTCCTACTGCAGAGGCGATTATAGAAAAGATGAATGGAAAATGCGCTGTAGAGCACAAATATGACGGATTTAGATGCCAGGTTCATAAAAAGGGAGACAAGATAGAGATATTTTCAAGGAGGCTGGAAAATACTACAAAAATGCTGCCCGATATTGTAAATGCAGCTAAAAAAGAAGTAGAAGCAGAAGAAGCAATATTCGAGGGAGAAGCGCTTGCATTCAATGATACGGTAAACGAGTTTTATCCATTCCAGGAAACAATACAGCGTAAAAGGAAGCATAATGTAGAAAGCAAGGCCGAAGAGCTGCCATTGACGCTATTTGCATTCGACCTCATGTACTTAAACGGAAAGAGCTATATGAGTGAGCCTTACGAAAAAAGGAGGGAAAAACTGGAAAGCATATTAAAGGTAAGAAAAAGAATAATTCCAACAACCAGAATTATAACGGATTCCCCAAAAGAGCTTGACAATTTTTTCAATGAGGCAATAGCAAGCGGGCTTGAAGGCATAGTTGCGAAAGCCTTAGACGCGCCATATGTAGCTGGAGCAAGAAAATTCAGCTGGATAAAGCTGAAAAGGAGTTATAAAAGGGAGCTTTTTGATTCCTTGGATCTTGTAATTGTAGGATATTATAATGGTAAGGGATCAAGAACCGAATTTGGGCTTGGCGGATTGCTATGCGCAACATACAATGATGAGAAAGATGTGTTTGAGACAATTTCTAAGATAGGAACAGGATTTACAGAAGAACAGATGACTGGCCTAAACCAGCTGCTGAAAAAAATAAGAACAGACAAAAAGCCTGCAAGAGTAGTGTCTATAATAGAACCTGACTATTGGACAGAACCAAAGTATGTAGTTACGGTAAACGCCGATGAAATAACAAGGTCGCCAATACATACCTGCGGCTTAAGCCAGCTTCCAGATGGCACAATGGTAGGATACGCGCTCAGATTTCCAAGAATAATAAACGAGGGTCTTGTAAGGGAGGACAAGGGCCCAGAAGAGGCAACCACGACAAAAGAGATAATTGAAATGTTCGAGCAGCAGAAAAAAGTAAGTGTAGAAGACAAATAGGCTTTATCTGAGAATCTGTATAAAAGATAAAAAGTATAAATGCATTTAGCAGTTTATACTTTTCTTATTTTTTCTATTGTTTTTGAATATTTTTGAAGGTCTTTTACTATGTCCCTTACTTTAGGATTAAGCTTGTAGCCAAGTCCGTACCCTTTTTCAGTACGCATATGTGTTGGCTGTATCACGTTCAAATCCAGCGCCAACTCCCGAAGCGTAAGTATAAGGGTTTTTCTAGTAAAACGATTCTCAAGAATAGTATATAACTCTCTAGTTGTCCTTGGAGACCTATCTAAAAGGAGCTCTATTATAGCGTAATTGGGCTTAGTTATCATTTTTCGAAGAGCCCAAATTGAATCTTGTTCTTTCTCTATTTTTGGCATGATATCTTTTATTAATAGGCAATTAAAATTTAAAAGCTTATTTGTTTTGATTTTATTGATGAGTAGATGCGTTAAAGCTACAAGGTATTCACAGTAACAAGGCAAAGGCTGACTGAAAACTACTTTACTTTAATAATTTGGTAATGGGTGGGGATAAGCTTACTTATGTGGTGCATCCATTTAGATAACATAAATATTTTTTAGTAAAGTATAAATATTTTTACTTAAATATACTTTATTGTATTTAAGTAAAATTATAATCTATTAAAATATAATTTATATAGGTGCTGGAAATTGATTTTTAAGAGCAAACCTATGGGAGAAGGAGAGGAGATTGTTTTTTACAAGCCCCTCTTGCATTTCAAAAGTTATAGAGAAGAGGGACCTTTTAAAGCAATAAAATGCAGAAAAGGTATGTGCATAATCTATCCTTTGCATAATATTTGCAAAATCGTTGAATTCATGCGCAAAGAATGCAGTACTGATACAGACAAAGCAATTGATAGCGCTTTGAAAAAATTTGATGATGCTAGCGTAAAAGATTGTTACCTTGCTTTTCACGAGGCTTTTGGATACGGACCGTTCAGCGCCTTTTGGAATGATGAATCTATAGAAAGCATATTTGTGGAAGGCAAAAGCTTAAAACTGATTGTAAAGCATGCAGAATTTGGCTTATGCAGGACAAATATTGCTTTTAAAAATATGAAAGCGCTCAAAAACATTGTATACAGGATAATAGACAACGAAGATCATATAAAAATTGTTGAAAATGTTAGAATAAATACCACAACCTTAAAAAGAAGGGGCTTATTTGAAAGAGCAAGATACTGTGCCGAAATAAGCATCAAAAAAGAAGATAGCTGTTTATATGATAAGCTCGGAAGCTATATAAAGAAACAGATAAGTTCTAAAAAGAACATTGTCATTGCAGGAATTTCAAGCAAAGAAAATCAAAAAATTCTTGCACTTGCATTGGAAAATTTTGAAAACGAAAAAATTATTTTGGTGGATGGATTAGCAAATGCTGCAAGGCCCAATATCGCAGAGGTAAAAGGAGGAAAAATAAGCAATGATCTGCTTTTGGGGTTTGAATGGGTGGCTGCAGCAAATGCGGATCCGAAAACCGCAGGTATAATCTTTAAGAATGCATTATACGGGGGGCATTTCATAATAGGCATAGATACAAGCAGGCTAAAACTAAAAAACAGCAACAGCATAAAAGAAATTCTGAAGGCTTTGAAGATTGGAAGGGATACCTGGAGCGAGGTTGATGCTGCAATATTTGGAAGCAGGAAAAATTATTCCATCCATCAATATGCTTGGCTGGAAAAAGAAGCAGAATTTGAAGGTAAAAATGCAATACCGTTTTCTGACACATTAATACAAGCAGAATTTTGAACAAAAGCATCAAGCTAAGCAAGAATTAATCAAGCGGTCATCAAAACTTTTTTCTCTTGTAAAAAAGCACAAACCCTATGCTGTATATTATGTTTGTGAAGAGTATTATAAGGAATATGGAATCCAGAAAATTAGGTATATATATACCTAGAAGCAAAGGCAAAGTCGCGATTATGGCAGGGGAAAGGCCTCTCGGGACATTGAAGTTTACCAGATTCCTTTCTATTTTTTGGCTATACAAATCTATTGAAAAATATTTTTTCAAGGTACCTGATAGAAGCATCCTTATAAATACAGGCATTAGCGATATGCACAAAGAGATTATTATTATGAAAGCGTTTAAAGAAGATATTTTGAATAGTATCCCTATATAGACAAAGAAAAACGCACTAGCAAAGAACACAATCTCTTTCTGGTAATCTTTTATGTGACCTACAAAATCCGGCACTGCAAAATATCTGCTGGAAAATGAAAGGTCGTGCAATCCATAGCGTATTTCTGTAGAACCCAACAAAGAAAAGACAATACCAAATACAAATATCGCAATTAAGCCGTTCATCCCAAGGAGCTGGGCTGAGCTGTAGGTTGCTATTACCATTGTAAGAGTAAGGATCCAGCTATAATCCTTGCTTACGGCGCTAAAAGCCTTAAGCAAGTAAAGCCAAAACATAGAAGTTGCAACCCCGAACAGTGTTGAAGCTATAAATGAATATGCTATCATATATACTATTGCTTTAGCTGAAAGGGCACCAGTAGCCAGGGCTTCAAAAAGCACAAATGGTATAACAAGCTCCATCACATCAGTTATTACGCTTTCGTATACAAGAATGCTTTTTATGCTGTCTTTAACATTAAGCATCTTGGTTATTGCAGGAATTATTAATGCACTTGGACCAGATATAGCAAAACCGAATGCTAAGCATTCAGTAAAATTCCAACCAAACGAAAAGTAAGCAATTACTGCAGAACCCAAAGCAAACAATAACGCTACCGTCATGACAAATATTGTGGACCTGAAAATTATGCTCTTAAGTTTAGAAAAATTAATATTCATACCTGCATCGAAAAGGATGAAAGCAGCAGCTAGAGTTGTCACATAAGGAGTAAGCGCTTGAAGTATTGCATCTTCCCCAGGCATATTCTTGTTAAGAATAAATCCTATAAGTATTCCTATAAACATCAATGGTATTATGTTAGCAATGTGTATTTTGCTGAAAATTGCATTGAGTACAAACCCGAGAAAGGCGCTGCCTGAAAACAAAAGCAGTACCAAGTAAGTCAGGACCATTTTTATCGCACTATTTGATTTTACCAGAGAATTAATATTATTATATAATTAAAAATTTAATTGATTGCCATATGCCTGCGCCTTTAACAAACTATGGCAATACACTTGTGCATAAAAAGATAAATAGGCGATAGACAAAATCAAAACTTGATTGAGAAAGCTATGCATCTAATACCAAAATTGCTCAAATATAAGCAGTTTGACAAAAAGTTGTTAAATTGATAGCTAAGAAAAAGCAATAGCTTGGTTGCTTTATTTTGGCAAACGAATCCAAATATTAAAATAGATATAAAGCCCAAAAACGCATCAATTTTCGCAGAACCTTGTGCATGCTTCCTGTATTTCTTTTTATATCTCTTATCATAGACTTGTATAAAACCTTCTCTTCTGCATCCAGCTTGCCCTCTTTCACTATCTGCTGTTTCTTCCCATCTACAATCTGCGTTTCAGTCTTGCTTATTACATCTTTTTTAACCATTTCGTACCATTCATCCAATGAGCTGCCTCCAAGATCCTTATCTTTTAATACATCAATGATATCTTTCGTTTCAAGCTTCCTCTCTTTCTTGTTAATATATTCGTGCAGCAAAGGTTTCATTGCAGATTTATCGCATATGTTTGCAATATCTGCTGGAGAGTACCCTATCGTTGCCCTTGCAAGCCTTCCATAATTGATATTGCCTTTAGGTATATTGCTAAGATAGAACCTGAAGAGCTCTCGCCTTTCCTTATATGTTGGCGCCCTCAAATATATCCTATCTCCAAATCTGCCGCTCCTTTTCAGTGCAGGATCAATATCCCACGGCTGGTTTGTAGTGCCTATTACAAATATTCCTTCAGGATTTTTTTCTATTCCATCCATTTCCGTAAGGAATTGGTTTATTGCAAGGCGTACTGAAGAGCCTTCCCCTTGCTCTGATCCGCCGCCCCTTTTCATGCCAAGGGCATCAATTTCATCGAAAAGTATTATGCATGGGGTATTCTGCCTTGCCTGCTCGAAAATAGCGTGCAGATTTTTTTCAGTATTTCCAGTATACATATCTACAATCTGGTTGAGCCTGGCAATTATTACGTTTGCTCCTGCCTCTCCTGCAACCGCGTTTACTATATGTGTCTTGCCTACCCCTGGCGGACCATAAAGTATTAAGCCAAGGCCCAGTTTTTTACCGTATTTCTTGAAAAGCTGTGGCTCTTTTATCGCCAACACTACATTTTCCGTAAGGTACTTCTTGACCTTCTGCAAACCTATTACAGAATCGAATTTTCGATTCGACTTGTAAAAAGACAGCTTTTTAATCTGGCCCTCTGAGACAACATCTTTTGAAGAACCCATACCTTGGAGATCATTTTGCTGTAATAAAGCAGAATTGTCAGATTGCTGGCTTCCAACAGCGTCATCCTTGTGGTCCGTAGGCATTGATTTTATGTGTATAAGCATGTCAAGATGCTCGAGCCTATTACGCGCCTCTGCATAATCAGGATTTATTTGAAGCGCTTTTTCATACCAGTATCTTGCAGTTATAAAATCTTCATTAGATTCTGCAATATCCCCCATCAGCAAGGGGCCGTCTGGGCTTTCGGGCTGCAACTCTATTAATACATTTATGTCTTTCTTTGCAGACTCGTAGTTCTGAAGTATGCGTTCTGTCAAAGCCCGGTTAAAGTAAGCATCTGCATACTTGTTATCTATTTCTATAGCAGTAGAGTACTCTTTTAGTGCTTCAAGATAGTTTCCTTCTTCAAAGAAAGAATTCCCTTTCCTCCAATGATCTTTTGCCGCTATGTTTATAGTATACTTTTCGTTTTCTGCTGCAGGCTTCGCACCTTCCGGTGCGTTATTCTGAACAGGCATGCCTGCTGGACTTGCGCTATCTTGGCCTGTGGCTGGAGCAGAATTTGCAGGGATTGCCTGCTTTTCGCTACCTTCGCTAGGCGCATTATCCTTTGTATCTTTCCCAGGATTATCGTTTGAATTTTCTGCAGACATTTGAAATTCCTAAATATATTATATTTGAATTATTTGAAGTAATATTTGAAGTGATAACTTAACGATTTAACAAGCATTTTTAATATTGCATGATTAATTTAAATATATTGCAGAATATTTATATAATATTTTGCATTTTGAATGCTTAAAAATCTTGGATGGTCAAAATGAAGATTTATTCTTTGGAAGAAGGGGAGAAGCTTGTCAAAGCTGCAAGAAATAGCATTGAGCTCGGGCTGAAAATGGCAAGCTTCGATAAGGAGTTGGTCAAAAGAGGACTGGAAAATTTCAACCAGAGGTATGGTGTTTTTGTAACAATAGAATATTACCCTACAAACGAATTAAGAGGGTGCATAGGCTTTCCAAAAGCAATAGATACAGTCAAAAACGAAATAGTGGAAGCGGCATTAGCTGCGGCTTTTGAAGACCCCAGGTTTCCCCCGCTATCTCAAAATGAGCTTGACGATATTGTAATAGAAGTAAGCATACTTTCAAAGCCGGAGATGATAAAAGGCAATCTGCTGGATAGCTTTGAAATCGGGAAGGATGGACTTATATTAGAATATGGAGCTGCTTCGGGATTGCTGCTGCCGGTTGTGCCTGTAGAACAAGGCTGGAACAAAAATGAATTCCTTGATGCACTCTGCCAAAAAGCAGGAGTACCAAAGAAAAGCTGCTTCGATCCGAACGCAAATCTTTATAAATTTGAAACTCAAATATTTAGAGAGGAAAAACCATACGGCAGTGTCTTTGAAAGGGTTCTTAATAAATCTGAAAAATAAGCAAATTTCTACATTAAAAGGGCCTGTAGCTTAGCCTGGTTGGAGCGCCCGACTGATATTTTGCAGGATGCAGATCATATATCGGGAGGCCGAGAGTTCAAATCTCTCCGGGCCCATTTACCATTTATTTATTCATTCTGAATTTTCTTGCCTGCTTTCGATTTTGATTTTCCTTCTACGGTCTTAATGAACCTCTTCATATCCTTGAGCTCTGGATATATTTTAAACAAAGTCAGGACAGTTGGAAAGAAATCGTAGCCAGATTCGTGTATAATTCTTGAAACTAAATATGCTTCTGCGATTTTTTTAAGATTGACATTGCTAGAACAGGAGTCTGTAACAGCTTTTTTGGCTTCGGTGGATTCAAGCGAAGCAATAGCTTTTCCAAGTGAATCATATGAATGGCTTAAACTCAAAGAGGAACAGTAGTCATCTAAAGGGGCCTTGTCTATACCAAGAATATTATATATCTCTTTCTCTATACTGTTATATATGTTGGAAAGATGAAAAGCAATCTCAGGCTTTGTGGTTTTGTCATCAATCATAAGCCTCTTTATAGAAACCCAATCATTGTATTTTACCATAAAATCTATGTAATTTTCTTCATTTGCATCAGTCATTCAAACACACCATACTAGAAACATACTAGAAAACGTAAAAATAAACCTTATATAAAAGGTACTTTGCCTAGCAATTCCAATGCATTAACATACCATGCATTTGTGGCAAAAGCGCATATAAAGCGCTTAGCCGAATACACATTTTTAGCAATTGCGGTCCGCATGATAAAAAGTAGCAAAAATTTTATGCTGTATTAACTAGATAGTAACCAGCAGCTTTTTCTCTTGCGACTCTTTTTATCATGTTTTTCTGTGCTAAAGTAACAAGTGCATTTGTAATCATTCCTTTCGGTCTGTTGCACTTTTTAGCTATATCGTCTGCTGTTTTTATAGAGCTTTCTTTTGTTGCACCAAGCTCTTGCATTGCTTTCACTACAAGCTGTTCAGTTGGATTCAATTCTACCATAATATCACCAGCATTAGGATTCATTTCTTAGACTTTAGTGTCTTATGCTTAGGCCTAAGATCGGAACTTCCGCACTTTCTGCATTTTGTAGCAGTTATCTTGTTGCGGGCTTTACATTTCCTACAAATAAGGACTTTTGACAATTCAGCGTCTGCTATTGGAAACTTTCCCATAAAAACACCTAATTCACAATTCAAACTTTGAAAATGCATTTAATTTTTAAATATTACCAATAATATTTTTGTTTTTATTTATAAAGATTTCTAGCTTTTAAAAGCTTTATCAATTAAGGAAGCATATTGCTTGCTACTCGCTTTTATCTCTTTATATTATGATTGCTATATTTATATTTCTTTCTATGCCTTTTGCAAATACTGATAGCTAGAGCACAGCATTAAAAGCAAGATTTATAAGAAACCACATAAAATATATATCGGTGCTTTAATGGATAATTTTGTAATGACTCCTTACAAAGTAGAAGGAAAAATTGATTACGATGTGCTAATAAAAAATTTTGGCATTACGCCGATAGACGAAGCATTGGAGGCAAGGCTTAAAAAATATACAGGAGAGCTGCATTTTTTCTTAAGGAGGAAAATATTTTTTGCACACAGGGAAATGAACTGGCTGCTTGACCAGTATGAAGATGGCAATCCTTTCTATATATACACAGGAATAGCACCTTCTGCAGGAATGACTGTAGCAAACCTCATACCATTTATGATGGCACAGTGGCTGCAGTCAAAGTTTGATGTAGAAGTTTACATACAGATTCCTGACGAAGAAAAATTTTTCTCTAGGAATATAGACCTAGAAACTACAAACAGGCTTGCGCATGAAGCCGCACTAGATATAATGGCACTTGGATTCAAGAAGCAGAAGACCAAGATTTTTATAGATACCGAATATGCTGGTGTGCTTTACAAACAGGCCGCAAGAGTGGCAAAGCGCATAACAGTTTCTGAAGTGAAGGACGCGTTTGGTATAGACAACAGTGCGAATATAGGCTGGACTTTCTACACAAGCATGCAGGCTGTGCCGGCATTCCTTAAATCAGTAGAAGAGGGGAAAAACGTTCCCTGCTTAATACCTTTAGGCGTAGATCAGGATGTACATTTCAGGCTTGCAAGAGATGTAATAGAAAAGATGGGATATTACAAACCTGCTATCTTGCATTCTAAATTCATGCCAGGGCTAAACGGCTCACCAAAGATGTCTGGATCTGATCCAAACAATACTATTTATCTTTCTGATACTCCAGAAATCGTAGAGAAAAAGGTAAACAAAGCGATAACCGGCCAGCAGCCTACTGCAGAATTGCAAAAAAAATATGGGGGGGATCCTGAAAAATGTGCAGTATGTCAGTACAATAAATATATGTTCGAACCAGATGACAAAAAGCTAGAAGAAATCTTCGAAGCAGAGAGAAATGGGACGTTGCTTGCAGGAGAGCACAAAAAAGACTTGATCAAAAAAATAAATGCATTTTTAGCTACAATAAACAGGAGAAAAGCATACTTGCAAGACAGAATGGATGATTTTCTTGTTACCGATTAATATATTCCATTTTTGACATATGCTATTAGCCATAGCTAGAGATTTTACTTTTATAAGTAAAGCCTCATAAAGAAACCTTTTTATATTTTAATGTATTTTAATTAAAATGTAAATATGCATGGATTAAGGCAATGTATAAAAGTGATGATATGAAAGAAGAAACAATCATAAAGAGAAAGTATACTACTATAACAATACCCCTGCCCCTTTTTGAAAAATTAAAAGCTCAGATAAAAAATACAGGGTTTTCATCAGTATCAGATTATGTTACATTCCTGCTTAGGGAATTTGTGGCAGATACAAAATCCGGCAGCGCAGAAAATGCTTCAAACAGCGCAGATAACAACGCCAACGGCGTAATAAAAAGGCTGAAAAGCCTGGGTTATATGTAAAAAATTAAATGATTTCTAAAGTGATTTAATGGATATAGACAAAGAGGCTGAAAAGCTTTGGAAGGATAGCTCTATGGAGAACTGGGAGGAATTCAAGAAACTGCTCAAAAAGTCTAAAGCTGCATACTACAAAGTGGTATACACAACAAAAAACTTAAAAAAAGTAGAGGATCTTACAAAATCCTTTGCAGAAATTTATGACTCTAACGAGAAGCTTATGACAAAAGTACCTATAATAATTAAAAACGGCAAAAATGTAGAAGGTGCACTTATTTATCTAAAAGGCTTAAAAAGCCTGAACAGGTATTAAACAAAAATAGCAAAGATGATAAAATGATAGAACAGAATCTTGGGGAACTTGAAGAGAGAAGTATATATATATTAAGAGAAGCAAAAGCCAAGTTCAAAAACATGGCTGTATTGTGGAGCATGGGCAAGGATTCCACAACAATGCTAATGCTGATAAGGAAAGCGTTTCTTGGCAAAGTGCCATTTCCTGTAATACACATAGATAATGGAATAGATTTTCCCGAAACTTACCAATTCAGGGAAGAGCTTACCAAAAAATGGAATCTCGACCTTATAGTTGCAAAAAGCGAAATCAAGCCTGAGCTTTCAGGATTTAGCTGCTGCGGCGCAAACAAAACTGAAGCGTTGAAGAAAGTAATGGACGAAAGAGGATTTGATGGGTTAATTGTTTCGATAAGAAGAGATGAACACGGCATACGTGCAAAAGAAAGATACATGAGTCCACGAGACAAGGAGTTCAAATGGAATTACAAGGATCAGCCTGCTGAGATGTGGGACAATTATTCTTCCATACCAGTATCAAAAGAAAATGGGCATGTACGCATACACCCATTGCTAGACTGGAATGAAATAGATATATGGAGGTATATAAAGAAGGAGCATATACCAGTAAACCCTTTGTATTTTTCAAGAAACGGATTCAGGTTCAGGAGTTTGGGATGCACCCATTGCACGGTGCCTCTAAAATCAAATGCAAAGAACATAGATGAAATAATAAAAGAATTGAGGAACACAAAAACCGAAGAGAGGTCTGGCAGGCAGCAGGATAAAGAAAAGCTTTATGTGATGGAAAAGCTTAGGGCCCTCGGCTATATGTAAAGTGGTTCGCATGGATGTAAGCAAGGTAGTAGTTTTAGGGCATAAGGACCACGGCAAATCAACGCTTATTGGCAATCTCCTTATATCTACAAAAAGCGTAAGCAGGGAAAGGATAAATGAAGCAAAAGCGGCCAGCAAAAGGCTTAAAAGGAAATTTGAACCAGGATTCCTCCTTGACAGCTTTTACGAGGAACAGGCAGATGGCCTTACAATAGATATGACAGCAACCGAGCTTAAATACAAAGGCAAGGCATTCGAGTTCATAGATGTGCCGGGACACGAGGAGCTGATCAAAAACATGCTCGGTGGTGCTTCATACGCAAAACTTGCAGTGCTTGTAGTATCCGCCAAAAAAGGCGAAGGCATAAGGAACCAAACAAAGAGGCATCTCTTTTTAGCAAGGATGATGGGGATAGACAAAGTTGTAGTAGCAGTAAATAAAATGGACAGCATAAGGTACTCTGAAAAAATGTTCAATGAAATTAGAAGTAGCTTAGAAGAGTTTCTAGAAAAGCTGGGATTCGAAAACAAAAGCATAGCTTTTGTGCCGATATCCGCTTACAAAAAAGATAATCTTGTAATAAAGTCGCCCAATATTAGATGGTACAAAGGAAAAACATTGATGGATGCTATTGATTCATACACAAAAAAGGAAAATAAGCATGGCAAAAATAATGATCTGCGCATGCTGATACAAGGCACAGTAGAAGAAAATAACAGCATACTTATAACAGGAAAAGTATTATTAGGAAAAATAATGAAAGGGGATTCTCTGGTATGCCTTCCATCCGGTGCCTCTTTTTCAGTAAAGGGAATTGTAGTAAAAGGAAAAAGCAGAAATAGGGCAATTGCTGGCGAGAATGTTGCAATACGTCAGGATAAAATTGGCGCCAACGCGATTGAAAAAATAAGAGGAGAAGTTGCATGCAAATCTAGAGAAAGCAAGCCAAAGGTTTCAAATATAATAAAAACACTGGCATTTGCAACCGAGGAGCTGAACAACAAAGAAAGCGTAGAGATAGTTATAAACGGTAACAAGATAAAGGCAAGGCTAGGGCTTGAAAAAATAATAGATCCAACCAGCATGGAAGAAAAGAAAGAGGAATCTGTAAAAGCGCTATACGCTGCATATGTCTCAATGAAACTTGAAAAGGACATAGCATATGAAAATGTTAATACCTTAGATAGCTTAGGCCGTATGGTCATTTACAAAAACGGCAAGTTTTCAGGCATTGGAGTAATAAAGGATTAATCCTGCAGATTATGAGCATATTGCAAAACGCAGCATTATTAGCACTGCATAATTTTCGTGAGTTAATTGCATAAGATGCTTAAAAGCTAGCACACAAATCTTAAAGCAAAAATCAAAATGCAGGTTTAGATGAAGAGATGCTATAATGGATAAGCAAGCCAAAAACAATTTATACGATTACGAAATGGCGGAGCCAGCTAGCGAAGAAATAGCTGCAGATTTTGAAGATGGAAAAGCCGCAAGAAGAGTTGTTAGCTATACTATTGGGAAAACCGCAAGCGCAGTAATAAGTTTTATAACACTTATAATACTAGCAAGGATATTGGGAGCAGGAAGCTATGGCCTTTATACTATAGCAATAGCATTTGCTGGGATGGCAGGAATTTTTGGGCACATAGGCATAGGCACTGCGCTCAGGAAAAAGCTTGCAGAAAATGGCACAGACAAATCAGAGCTGGTAAGCACTGCATTTTTTATTACAATACTGCTCGGATTGGCAGTTGCTGCTATAGCAATGGCTTTTAGCAGCTTCATAGCTACAGAAATATACAGCAATAGCAAGCTTATCATACCATTGATAATTGCTTCTTCTAGCATATTCTTTTCAGTACTCATGAGCATAAGCCTGTCAACTCTTACCGGCTTAAAATCTGCAGGCAAGGCAGGCCTGCTTAATATTGTTTACACAGGATCGCAGCTGGCCTTTATTCTTCTAATGCTATGGCTTGGATATGGGATTACTGGAGCAGTATTTGCTTTGCTGCTCGGAAACGCAATCGCTGCCTTTATAGGAATATTGATAATAAAGAAAAAAGGAATTCAGATAAGAAGGCCCTCGCGTCAAATTGCCAAAAAAATCGTAGAATTCTCCCTGCCTGTTTTTATATCTAACATAGCAAATTCTGGCTTGCTAAATTTTGCAATCTTGTTCCTGGGATTTTTTGAAACTGCAGCAGTAATCGGAAATTACGGGGTAGCATACAAACTTGGAATATTCTTCAATGTAATTATATCTGCAAGCAGTTTTGCAGTATTATCTGAATACTCTGATAAAATAAGCAATGAAAAAAACGCAAAAAGCATTTACATAAAAAGCATTTATTATTCATTGCTGCTTTTGCTCCCTATCTTTGCATACATAGCTTCGATTGTTAAGCCTGTAGTACCATTATTCTTTTCAAAAGGTTATTCAAACGTGCCGGAATACTTTTTCATAGTGGCATTGGGCTTTATACTTAGTATTTTTGGAAGCTATGCAAGCAATATACTGCTTGGAAAAGGCAAGACAAAGGACTACATGAAATACCAGATTGCAATAATACTTTTAAGCTTCGCACTTCTTGTAATACTTACTCCTGTTTTTAAAGTCTATGGGATGCTTTTTTCTATATTTATAGCAATGCCCATCCTTTCCTGGCTGATGTTTTCATTGGTAATAAAAAAGGAGGGATTTGAGATCAAGGATTGGAAAACAGCAAGGCTCATACTTACAAATTTTGCATTTCTTGCGATAATGATGCTTTTGAGCATGCTAATGCATTTCGATAAGCTTAGCATAATAGTCAATGCAATCCTGGCTATTATTATTTACTTCCCTATGCTTGCCATTACTAAATCTGCTGATGCAAAGGATTTGGAATATGTCAAGAAAAGTATAAACATCAAAGCCTTTGGAAAGCTAATAGACTTTGCAATCATGTACATGAGGATATTTGAATAAATTTTAAAGCGGCAAACCAACATAAGCTATAAAAGAAGCAAAAAGAGAGTTTTGAAATCCGTTTTTATGGCTTGCATACTGAACTGTTAAGCTGCGGTTACCGAGCCAAAGCTGTAGCTCGGCATCACGCCGTTGGGCGGGTAGGCACGAACACGAGCCCACTGAACAAAAACATTTGCACCTCCTCCTGAAGAACCCGCACCGTTTCTAAATGCTATATAATTTGTTGCTGTTTGCATTGCATAAGTTGTTGATTGATAAACATAATTTATAGCATAGTGTGCATTTGCACCATCATTGCCTATAGTAAATATATAATTTGGAGAAGAACCAGCTGCAATATTAGAGTATGTAATAGTTGGGCTAGCAGAACTTGTTACATATCCATAACCATAATCAGATTGACCATTATGGGTAAACCAACCATTTCCTTGACCGCTAGAAGAAGAATACCAACCTAAATTAGTCCAATAATAACTACCACCTGTAGGAACAGTAGCATAACCATACCAATCTAAACTACTTGTTCCAAATGTTCCGGCAGTATATTCTATTTGGCTCGCGCTACTTGAACCAGATATAGACATTCCATTATTTATTGTTACTGTTCCAGTAACAGTCCAACCACTTGGCACACCTGTTCCAGCAAAGTTGGTATAATAATTAAACACGCTCGCCCCATCGTCGTATTGAGCATAGGTTGAGCTGAGTTGTGGTGCCTCTCCTATGCCTGTAGTGCCACTGTTTGAAAGAAGATTTGTTGTTTTTGGGGCAAAGCCCAAGTAAATTG
>JBMFSF010000002.1:30031-85315 GCA_049967695.1 Candidatus Micrarchaeia archaeon | reverse complement strand
ATAATTATGTACCTATTATCTTGTCTATTTCTTGAGACAATTCTTCAGCATCTATATTATATCTATATTTTATTAGCATCTCCCTGATTAGCTTGCTTTTGGCATCCTTTTCTATTCCTATGTTTTTGAGTTCCTCTTTTAAAAGCTCCTTGATCTTCGTCCTATCAAATTTTTCAAGTTTTTTATCCGAAATTATCTTTTTTAGATCCCTATTTTTGACTGAGACCTCCTTTACTAATTCAGAAATTCCAAGTTTTGTTATTTTTGATTGGGAATACATTTCAAGTATGCCCTTTAACACATGCTCGTTGATATTATCCACATCAAAGCCCTCTCTTTTCAATTCTGTAAATTTCTGCAGCAGCAGGTTAGCAATAAGGCGTGGTTCTTCGCCGGTTTCTTTTACAAGGTACCTGTATAAGTTCAGCCTAGGTGAGAATAGCATCTGCTGCGCCAAGGCTTTATCCTTTATCTCATCTAGCAGCTTCCTCCTTTCGCTTTCTATATTAATGATATCGTTTTCAGCTTTTGCAAGCTGCTCCCTAGCCAGCATTACTGGCTTAAGGTCTGTTTCTGGGTACATTCTGGCCCCTCCAGCTATTGGCCTGAGAACTTTAGTAGTAAAATCTTTGGAATTTGCTACGGCCCTAGTTTCCGAAGGCACGCCGACCATTGCCTGCTTAGCTCTCTCTATTATTATATCTACTGCCTTTTCTGCCTTTTTTTTGCTTCCGAATACAAATATGAAACCGTCATTGTCACCTAATTTCATAAATTCCCTTATGCTTTTTATCTCTTCTTCAGAAATATTATACTTTGCAAGATCTTCATCGCTATGTATTAAACCGTTTACTCCAGCAAATTTTGCATAATCGCTCAGCTCAGTACCAAGCCTTCTATTTTTGTTCAGCTCTTTGCCAAGAATGCCTTTGAAGCCAAAAAGTGGAAAGCCAACTACTTCTCCCCCAGCTTCTATTGCATCCTTGATCATATGCGATTTAGTATGCTTAAATATGCTGCTTAAATCTTTCTTTTCACCCACGGCAGCATCTCTTTTTTTAAGCTCTTCCCTGATTTCAAGCAGCCTTTTCTGCCTTTCTATTTCGTTTTCAATATATTTGTCCATATCTTCAAGCTCCTGGAATCCTTTTATCTCTGTTCGCGCCCCTCCTTTTATAGACACATTTACATCCTGCCTTATGGAGCCTATGCCCCTCTGCACTTTGCCTGTGAGCCTAAGCAGCATGCCTATTTCAAGTGCAACTTGCTTAGCTTCTTCAGGTGTTGAAATTTCTGGTTCAGTATCTATTTCTATTAAAGGTATGCCTATCCTGTCAAGGTTATACTCAGCAATGGTGCTGCTATTGGATTCTATTCCTGCAGATTCCTCTTCCAAAAATGCGGAACTTATACCAATTTTTTTACCGTTTACTTCTATATAGCCATCATTGCCAATCATTATCGATCTTTGGAATGCACTGGTATTGCTTCCATCAACCACTATTTTTCTCATAGGTTCAATTTCATCAAAAATATTCAAATGCAAGGATTTTGCCACTTGAAGCGCTATTTCTAGTGCTTCCATATTTAATGGATGGGGAGGTTCTTCATCCAAGTCTACAAGGCATGCATGTCCTTTGTAAATGTCATAAACAAATTCCCTGCTTTTAAGCTCCTCAAATTCTGCTGCAAGATCTATCTCTCCAAGCTCACCAGCAACAGCCCTCTGGTGCCTTTTGATCTTGCCAATTAGAATCTCATCCTGCTCTATTGTGGTACTGCAGGAACAGAAAAGCTTTTCCTTAGTAGCGAGCCTTTGGTGTATTTCTAGCCCGCACATGAATCCTATGCTCTTGTAATAATTTTCATCTTTTTTGTGCTCCTCTTCCATTTTTATTAACCCCTTCCAACTTAAGAAGTTCTATACCTATTTTTGAAAGCTTATATCCAATACTTGCAAATAAGGCAAGCACTATTAGCATAACTAGGTATGCACCATATGTGCGTATTGGCAACATACTTTCAATAAATTTAAACGCCAGCCCTATATAAGCAGATTGGCTTTGGCTCAGGTTTGCTATACTATTTTGGTTATAATATGTAGAGCCTTGAACGCCTTGGATAATATTCTCGCATCCTTTATATATTCCATAGCTTAGCCACAAATCCATGCAGAAAATAATTACTCCTGCAATAATGAACAGCATTCCTCCAATTTTTGAAAAGTTCATATGTATCACTCAAATTAGGAAAGTATCAAATTCTGATCTCATGCTTATTTCTCCTGCTATATTCCTGTTTAGCAGCTTCAATGCTTCTTCTCTGCTGTAATTGCCAAGCAGCCAAGCCAGCTTCACATAGGCAGTTTCTGGTGTCATGTCCTCACAATATACTGCCCCTGCATTGCTTATCAGCCTTAAGTTTCTATAGACATTGCTGTTTACCCTTCCGTATATGCATTGCGAAGCCATACCAACTATCACACCATTATCAACAGCCTTCTTTATATGCGGTAGCCAAAGCAGCTCTTCATGTTTTGTAGATACAGGTGCATGACCAAGCCCTGTACCTTCAATTATAATCCCTTTGTATCCTTTGTTAACATAATAATCTATTATGTCTGGCTCGGAATTTGGATAAACCTTTACAAGTGCCACTTTCTTTTCAAATCCTATCATGGGCTTGAATACATCTTCCTCTGTTTTTTTGACACTTTCAAATTCAGATATATAATTAATATGCCCATCCACCATTATCTCAGCAATTGGTTTCCTGTTTATAGACCTAAACGCGTCCCTCCTTGAAGTGTGCATTTTTCTTGCATTAGTGCCTGCTATAAAATTGCATTTTTCATCGGAAGAAGTTGCATGCATTACTATACCCACTCCATTTATTTCTGATTTTGCGGCAATGTTCACCGCGGATATAAGATTCATAAAGGCGTCGCTTGAGCCCCTATCGCTGCTTCTTTGAGCTCCTGTTATAGCTATCGGCATGTTTATTCCATGAAGCATAAAGCTAAGTGCTGCAGAGGCATAGTGCATTGTGTCAGTTCCCATGGTTATCACTACTCCTTTGACCCCGTTGTTTTTTGCTTTTGCAACTTCTTCGGCGATTTCCTGCCATTCAATGTAGCTCATGTCCTCGCTTGCAATACTGAACAAAGGTTTTATAGATATACTAGCAATATCTCCGAGCTCAGGTATATAATAAAGCAGCTCTTCGGGTTTCATTAGCATGTAAACCCCTCCTGTTTTATAGTCTACTTTGCTGCCTATTGTGCCTCCTGTGAATATGATTTCTACATTTGGCAGGTCAATATTTTTGTTTTCTGTACTACTATTTTCCTTGTTTATAGCAGAAGCATTGCCTGCAGATCCAATTTTTTTAATTTCAGCTATATCAGAATAAGCCAATCCTATATTATATCCGTTTTTAAGTTTTATTATTATCACATTTTCGGAATTTGCTTCGGAGCTTGGCATCAGTTCCCCAATTAATTTTCTGCCTTTCCAAGAAACTTCTATGATATCTCCATACTTTACACCTTCCTTATCGAATCTTTCTTCTATGATAGCAGAATACATGAAACCACGAATACCTTCTTTTTAAATACTTTTTGAATACCTTTATAATTATGTTTATCATTATGATTATACATATTTATACATTTTCAGGGAAGATGAATAACTGCTTACGCATAACGTAAATATATAAAACATCAAGAGCAAGTGTTAAAATAAAACTTAACATCTATTAATTTTATTTTTAAATATAATTAAGGTGCAAGAATTGGCTGAAGAGACAACCATAACGCCACATGTAGATAGCTTCACGTTTAAATCTTCTATGCTTGGTAGCCCAACTGATATATATAGCAGAATTTCTGCTTTAGCACTTTACGATATTAAAATTTTAGACAATTCAGTAAAGGTCGCAAAAGTAGAAAGTTTTGACATACAAAAAAGGCCTTTCCTGTTCTATATAATTTCATTAAACCCTGATTCAGTAAATGTAGAATACACGCTTCTTCCGGATTCAAGTCCCAAGTTACGCCTCCTTTCTGTTTTAAGTAACTTCATATTTATACTTTCACAAATTACGGACCTTTACTCTGTAGATTCAAAGGAACTATTCCAAAATATCAGTGCAGTTACAGAAAGCATCCTGAATTCTATATCCCAAAACTACAGCACGCTTTTTAATAAATACGATTCTATGCTTAACGATTTCAAAGAGCTTAAAAGGCGTTCTCTACAGTTGGAATCTGAAAATAAGGAGTTTTCTTTCAAAATTAACGCTTTGGAAGAAGAGAATCAATCCCTAAAGAAAAAGCTTGCTTCATTAGAGGTGTATTCTGATAATGCATTAATGGTAATGGTTGAAGAGTGGTTGGATGCGCATGACGGGGCTATAGATATAGAAGAGTTTTCAAATCTGCATAATATCTCAATGACAAGGACTGAGCAAATTTTAAACAAGATGGTATCTGAAGGATATATATCTTTGGTAGGGTAATGGGCAATAGCAGGTAATAGAAATAGTTGGTAATTAAATGGTTTATATGTTTAAGATAAACAAAAGAATGAAATACATTCGTATATATAATACGCTTAAGCATATCGAAGATAAAAACAACCTGCTGACCAGAATGCTACTAAAACTTGTTTCGCATGGTAATAAAAAAACAGGTTCCAATATATGACCTTTAATACTCATTCAATTCGTGCATTTATTAAAAAGCCCGCAGTCATTTTAATCATCGCGGTTTTAATTCTTATACTTGGAATATTCTACTATTTTTTCTTGACTATTCAAAAATTTAGTACATATACTGTTACTCCAAAACTTGGTCCACCTAATTTATACATGCACTTAATAAATCCAAGTCTATTTTTTTATAAGAAAAATAACTATTTTAATTCCTCAATACTAGTGCCTGGATATATTACAAGCTATTATCCTACTAATATTACAAACATTACCTTATGTGGGCAGCTTTTTTCAAAGCAGGTTCCTAATTCTATATACATAGTAAATCCAACCAGCCTTAGCTACAGGTATAATTTGAATGAGTTTAACTCATTTGTATCTGATCTCAAGGCTGACCTTTCAAAATATAATATTAATGATAATGTATCTGTAATACCTATATCAAATATTTCATATGTAAATAATAATTCAATAGTTGTGCTTCCTACAGGCCTATTTCCTTTATATCTTTTGCAAAACAATTCTGCGATCTTGACCCAACTTTTCAGCAGGGGCATAACAATAATTTATATAGGTGGAAATTTTAGCTATACTGTGGGTAGTGGGGCAGGTAGCGGTGCAGTTATCCCTATTTCGAGCTTGAATATTTCTCTTCCTTCATTTATGTCATATACTGAAGCAACAAACGTTAATGGCACATATTACTTAGCCAATGACAAATCTCCGCTGCCTGAACTTCCGCCACAACCTGTAATATTAAATCTTAAAAAGCCTATGTACTTGCTTAGGTATGGTACCGTTTATGAAAATTCGAGTTTCATAAGCCAGATATATGGAGAAGGTTCTCTTCTGGTTTTGCCATATTATCCAGACATGTTTTCCTCAGCAGATCTCAGCTCTAACCTAGCTAATTCTATATTTAGCATGTTCTGGATGCCAACCTACGCATATGGTTGTAATAATTTGACCGGACAAAAACTTAACAACAACCTCAATTATATAAACTTGCTACTTTTCAATTCCAACATGAAAGTCTCATCTTATAACAATATAGCGGCGTTTGCAGACAACCCTTCTAACTTTTATGGCAGGATATATGCTATTTATACTAACAATAGCAGGAATTACTTCTATGAAAGCTTTAATTTTAGCAATATAAATTTCAAGATAAGCGGCCTTGCAAACGTTAACCCTATCTTTTATACAAATTCTTATTCTATGTTTAACTTTACCATATTTACTGGATCACAAACACCTATCGTTCTACCCCTCCATATAAACATATTTAACGTAAACATGACAAACAACATGGTTGTACTTCCGGAAACTTTGCAATCAGCCAAAGGCAATTTTTCTTTTATCGTACGCTATTATGCTTCTCTACCTCCTGGCGATTATGTTGCTCAGCTAGCTAATTCAAGAAATAATGTATCTGCAATGGCACTTTTTGCTGTTCCCCCAATCTCTATAAACTTAATTTCATCTAACTATTCAGAAAGTTATTCTAAAGGAAATTTCACCTTTCAGATAACAGAAAATAAAGTTCCTATCCCAAACCTTCCTTGCAACGTCTCAATCAATGGCAGGCTTTACCACCAGAATTTGACGACTAATTATTCTGGAATGTTTGATTACGTGCTGCCTAAAGATGCCGTGATACCTTCAAAGCAAAACCTTGTTTTTACAATAAATATATATAATAGCAATTATACCTATGCATATCCAAAGACCCCTGCCATATCTTTCACCATAAATCCGATGTACACTGAGACTGCTATTGTATCGTTAGTTGTTATAATACTTCTCGTATTTGTGAAAGACCCATATAGAGACGAGTTCTACATAGACTATGTCAATTTACCCTCTCCACAAAAGATAAAGATAAAGATTAAACCTGATGACATAATAGCACTGTTTGACAAGATGAACAATTACTATCATTGGAATTATATGCCTCTTTCAAAAATAGATATAAGAAATGCAATAAATTCTAATATAAAATATAATGGTATGCCAATAGGGGTTACTTATCAGAATGTCGATAAAATATTGGATGATCTGGTCGTAGCAGGATACCTTGTAAAAAAGGAAGACTTTTATATACCTGCCGAATGGGTTAAAAAAAGTGGCTATGACATTACATATCTTGCAACTTTTAAGAAATTGAGGCTTTATTTTATGAGCCACGCCTATGTTTTTACCGACCTTGGAGAAAGCAGTGTAGCAGATATTATTGTCAATACAAAAATCGGTAAAATATATATACAGATATATTCAACTAGCTCCAAATTTAAGAACATAATATCACATGATGATGGGGATACTTATCTAACATTCTTTAATCAGGAGGAGATGGATGATTTTATGGATATTGTATACTCTACATCTTCTTCAGAAGCAGAGAAATTCAGGGTTTATCTCTCAAGTGGAAAGGTTAAGCTCTTGAACGCAGACAATATACAATATATATTATAGAAATTTAGCAACTGCAGGATTATTCATTATGTTTATGTTTTGTGATCATTTTGCAAGAAAATAAGGAAAATATACCATGCCGACTGCAAACATTAATCTCTTTCAATGTTCTTAAAATTTGAGTTGGTAATTGATGAAATCGATTGATATAAATAAGTATTTAATTTTTGCATATAAATAAGGTATGATAGGATGGATCAAAGATATGTTATTTTTTTTGGAATTATTGCTATATCTGCAGTATTTATAGTTATTGCAGAAGTGTTGCCTATATTTTTATGGCCACTTAAACTTTTATTCATTGTGATAGGGCTCGCATTTGACATACTCGCTTTTTCTTCTAGATTTTACTTATATCTTGTCTCGCCATTAATTTCTCAACGGAAAAGGTTTATCGTTTTGAGTCAGGAAAATCCTTACACTCTTAGCGAAAGCTCAGATGTTGTAGTTACAAAACGTGGGGAAAATTTTATAGCTACCATATTTATAGAAGTTCCTTTATATGTCTCTGCTACTGAAATGCAAGATGAAGCCAAGTTCAATTTTGCGATGCAAGTGGGTAAGCTTATGAGCATATCGCCATACCCAATAAAGTTTTCCAATCAGACCAGTATTTTAAACAAGGATGAGTATATTCAGTCTTTGCATCACCTATTAAGCATGGCTCAAAACGATGAGCTTAAAATCAGCGAAAACAAAGATTTAAGCCCTTCTGATATAAACAGAATAAAAGGCAAGGTTTCAATGTGGCAGAATATACTAGATAATGTTTCCAATGTGCAATCATTTGACCAAACAATCTTTGCAGAAGTTTCTGCTGAAGCGCCAAAAGACTACGAAGCAATAACCCTGGCCCAGCAAAGAGCCAGAGAGGTAATGTCAGGAATAAACTCTATACTTGGAGTAATGCCTGTTGTTGCAACAGGTGCAGACATTTTAAAATTTTTAGAACCAGAATATATAATACCGTCTGTAGAAGTAAAAGAAAAGCTTGCAAGAGTTTTGAGCGATATGTGATTTTATGAATGAAGAAGGAATTATATTTTTAATGTTATCAATGCTTATTCCATTGATTATTATATCTTCACTCTCTGCTTTTGGCAAGGGTATTGCCTCTATAATTGTAATAATATTTGTGTTACTTACTATAGGCATACTACTAGCAATAAACTGGCTTGATTATATTGTAATACCTATGTTCACCCAAATCTTAAATATATCTTTTCAACCTGCTCAAGGTTTTAATATACCTCCAAGACAGGATTGCATAATTAAAGAGGCAAATGGGTTGTTTTATGCATATGCATATGTTACAGCCAATCTTTATGCTTACGAGTTCAAGCAAGAAACCCCTCCGGAAGAAGTCAACCTAAAAGTTATGACTGCACCAGAAAACTGGGAGCGAATAATCTCTGGTTTAGAGTTTCCTGTTAGATTTTCGATAATTGCGGCAGGTCTAGATGCTCAAAATGTAAGAGATGAGCTAGAGGGTAAAAGGTCATATCAGCAATTCCAAATGTCGCAGGCACTTCAAAGCAATAGCGCAAACTCTGCTGTAACAATTGGCGAGATCCAAAGAAAAATAAATATAATACAGGCAAAGATAGACAGAATATCTCATGGCGAGAAGCCAATAGCCTCTTTGATGTATATAACTACGTTTGCCGTAGGAGTAAGCGCTAAAGATGCTGAAGATAAAGTCTCATCTCAAGTAGAATCGATAAGAATAGCTTTTAGCTCCATGAATCTCGAGACTTCCCGCTTGCAAGGAAGGGAACTTTATATATTATTCCAATTTGAATACGGTCTTCCAACTACCTATCAAGAGTTTACAAGCTATTTTGAGCAACAGACTTGAGGTTTTAATATGACTTTGCTAAAAATACAAAGAATAATGACAAATGAAATTGCAATGCGTGCATTTCTTTCAAGGCCTCCAGAGCCCCCTTCAAAAGTGCTTCTTGTAGATCCCAATCAGTCTATATATATAGGGTTAACCAACATTTTCAAAGTGCCTTTTGCATGGTCAAGCATGAACTTGACGAATCCGCATATAGCTGTTGTTGGAATAACTGGCGCCGGAAAAAGTTATTTTGTAAAGACCTTCCTCATACGTGCAAGCTATATATGGAATACTAACGCTGTAATAATAGACTGGGCAGGAGAATATAAAGCATGGGTAAGGCAGAGCGGCGGCACAATTGTGTCCTTGGGCAAGGGAGATTCTATAAATATAATGGACGTTGCAGGCATGAAGCCGATAGATAGGGTAAAGCAGATAATAAACTCTCTTGATATAATAACAGATATCTCTCTTTATCCCGAGCAAAGGCGGCTTACTGAAGAGGCGGTAGAGCAGGCGTATGTAAATGCAGGCTTCAATATTTCAGTCAAAGCACCTGATGGAAAGGATGCTCCAACACTGAAGGATGTAATATTTCTGCTTCAAGAAAAGCTTGAAGAAAATACATACGAATACCCTGCAGAACTTGAAAATGCTATTTATAGGCTTCGCCAGTTTGCTAGGGAGGGCGAAGATTATTTTGCAAGGAAAAGTACTATAAATATAGGCAAGCTAGCGGTTTCAGGCTTAGTTTCAATAGACCTGTCCGCGCTTCCAGATGAAAAATTCAGGGCTCTTGCAGCCTTGTTTATACTTCAAACCCTAAAAGAAATAATGCGTGCAGAGGGGTGGAGCGAAGTAAAAGGGCTTAAGACTATGGTTGTATTGGATGAGGCATGGAAAGTCGCAAGTGACGAAAAAAGCGATGCAATTACAATCATAAGGGAAGGAAGAAAGTACCAGTTTGGCCTTCTTGTTGCTTCCCAGAGCCCCCTTGATATAAACGAGATAATATTCTCAAATGTGGGAACTGTTTTTATACTTGCAATAAAATTCGAAAAGTTTTTGAACTACCTTCAAGGTTCGCTTAATTTTTCTCAATACATAAGATCTGAAATATCAAAATTCGGTGTTGGCCAAGCCGCAGTTGTAATGTCATTCCAGACATCTATAAAGTTCCCTGGCACTTTTATACTTCAGAAGATACAGGGCGAGGAGCCATTGCTGGTTTATACAATCAATATGGATACGGTTCTTACAGATAGCGAGATTGCTGCTAAACTGATCCAAAACAAGTATAGCTTCGAGCAGGAAGAGCTGAAAAACAGGCTATACGAATATGGACTTGGTGATATTGCTATTACTAATTTGTTTAAACTAATGGATACTCAAGGTCGTACTATAGATGTAATAGAACTTGTGAACGCTCTGAAAAACAATAACGTAAGTTCTTCCAACATAGTGCTATTTTTCAAAGGCCTTGGAATAGAGGATGTAATAATAACAAGAATAATATCAAAGTCTAATGGTGCAATGAATGTTTAAACTACCTTTTTTCAAGGGAAAAAACCAAAAAGGCCAGGGCGATGAAAAAAACCAGCAGAATACGTTTTCGAACAGACAGACCTCGACATATACTGTATCTAGACTAGACCTGAGAAGGGCCATGTCATCTGTATCAATACCCGAGAAAGATATTGCTTCGATTTTGTCATATATAGAAAAGATGCACAGGCACATAACAATAATAAACTTTATTAATATGCTTGAAAAAGAGGGTTTTGAAAGGGATACTATAAACTTGCTGCTTCAGAAATTGGGAATAGATACTGCTACAATAATAAAATCTTTCAACATAATAGACGAGCAGAGAATCAATACAAAGCTTGGCAAGGTTTATGAAATAACCTTGGACCTGTCAAATGGCAAGGCCCAAAATTGAGAAAGAGATGTTAGCTGTGCCAAATAATAGAGAATTTAAAGAATCTAGATGTATAATATGCGGGAAGGAAAAGGATGGAATAGAAATAGAAGAGGACTACATATTTAAAACATATCGCTATATCGTGCACAAATGGCGCGATATTATAGGCAAATCCGAGCTAAACAAAAGAAACTACAGGCTTGTTGTATGCAAAGAATGTTATCCTACCTACTATAAAGCCAGAAGCGCCTATGTGAGAAAAGAATATATATATGTAGGGCTAGGGCTGCTTTTTACCATAGTCCTTGCTTTGTTTTCAAGCTCTAAGTTGATGGTTATAGTTTATGGTCTTTTGCTTACTATCTTGTTGTACCTTATGGCGCAGTTAAGCTATGTCCCTGCGCTTAAAATACCTGCCTCGCTTTCAAAGCCTGCAGCTAATTCGCTCAAGCCAAAAAACAGCAATCCAAAAGCTAGCAAGCTTTATAAGAAGAGCATATAAGTGCATTAAATTAAGCTAAGCTTCTGCACGCCATATAATAGCAACAAAAGCTTAAGAAAATTTGTTGCATCAGATAAAAATTATTGCACTTATCAAGTATACAAGAATTGCTGCTGCCATGCTGTAGAGGCTTACGTTCCTGGCGTTCTTTAGGAATCTCCTTATTTTTTTAGAGTTCAGGTTCCCTCTTCTTACTCTCATGTAATTTGCTCCAAGATAAAAGAGCGCCAGATCTACTACGAGTATGGGAAGTATATATAGTATATTGCCTTTGAAAGGTTGATAAGCAGCATAAAGCCATATGCTTAGCGCTATTGCTGCTATATCAAGCATGAATGCAAATATCTCAGATCCTATGAACCCTGCATAATAAGCTATGCTTTTTGCATTTCTTTCAAGGTCCCCTGTATAGTCCCTTATTGTTCCTTGTATCTCTCTTGCCAATCCGCTTAGGAATACAGTAATGCTTATCACTGCTATGCTTCCGATAATCCTATTAAAGGCAACAAGATTTCCATAGAGGAAAGGAATAGCCATTGCGAAAGCCACGTAAGAATTTCCTACTAGCGCTATCTCTTTTAGTTTGTAAGCATAAAGGAAGGCAAGTGCAGCAAAAATTGCAGATATTACAAATGCGTTAATATTTATCATTGCTGAGAAAGCGACTCCTGCCAAAGCAGTAATAACTGCGCAATAAAAGGCGTCTTCTTTGCTGAGCTCTTTCGATACAAGCGGCCTGTCAAATTTTTTGTTTGCCCTATCTACATTTACATCGTAGTAGTCGTTTATTGCAAAAGCAGACATGCTTATAAGCACCGGAGGTAAGAAGCTAATTATGATCATAGGAATGTCAAGCACCAGAGCCAGCTGTTTTGCTGTGATAATCTCTGCAGCAGCCACTGCAGCTAAAAGCATTATACTATGCTCTATTCTTGTCAGCTTGAGGATAGCCCTAAGCTTGCCCATTGCTTTTGGCATAAGCTTACCCTTCTATTCCTATCTTTTCTTTTCCGTTCATGTAAGGCACAAGCACATCCGGCACAGTTATGCTTCCGTCATTATTGGCATAATTTTCTATTATGGCAACCATTGTCCTTTCAACAGCAAGCCCTGTTCCGTTAAGAGTGTGCACATATCTTCTTTCTCCGTTCTCGTCATATCTTATGTCGAGCCTGAGGCTCTGCCAATCTATGCAGTTTGAATGGGATTGCAGCTCCCTATAGTTCTTTTGCCCAGGCATGTAGCCCTCTACGTCAAAGGTTTTTGCAACCTGTGCACCTATGTCTCCTGTGCAAAGAGCTATTACTCTGTAAGGTATGCCCAGCTTCTGAAGCAGCTCTTCTCCATTATGTGTTAATTCATCTATATACTTCCAAGAATCCGTATCCTTGGCAAATATGAACTGCTCTATCTTGTAAAACTGGTGCACCCTGAATATGCCTTTTGTGTCCTTTCCGTGGGATCCTGCTTCTCTTCTGAAACATGGGCTTACCCCAACATACCTTAGAGGCAGCTCCTTTCCTGAGAAAACCTCTCCTGCATGCATTGCCGCTATTGCGTGCTCTGCAGTCCCTATCAGAAATAGATCATCATCAACATGCTCATATTCCTCTATTTTTTTGGATTCGTTTGCCTCTCCTACCTTGTAGAGCGCCTCCTCAAACGTACCTATCGGTGCAGCCCCCATAAAGTATTTTTTTCTTATCATAAAAGGAGGGGTTATCGGCAGATACCCTTTTCTGGAAAGTTCATCAAGCCCGAATCTCACAAGCGCCATTTCTAGCATTACAAGATCTCCTTTTAGGTAATAGAACCTTGAGCCTGCCACTTTAGCTGCACGGTCTATATCAAGCATACCAAGTTTTGAAAGAATCTGCTCATGGCTTTCTCCTTCCTTTTTCTTTACATCTCCCCATCTTCTTATCTCTACATTGTCATCAGAGCTATTTCCATCCGGCACGGAATCGTCAAGTATGTTAGGCATGTTCCAAAGCATTTCTTCTATTTTCTTTTCCAGCAGTTCAGCTTCAGAGGTCTTGCTTTCTATGCTGTTTTTCAAATCAGAGACCTCTGCCGCTTTTATGCTTATGCTCTCTCCTTTTTTTCTCATCTCTGATATTTCGCTACTCAGCTTGTTGTGCTGGTGCCTCATCTCGTCTAATTCGAGCTTTATCTTTTTGTACTCAGTATCAAGTTGCAGAAGGGTATCAAGTGGGTAGTTGCTTTTTCTTCTTGCAAGAGATTTCTTGATTCTTTCAAGGTTATCCTTCACATATTTGGTAGTCAGCATTTTCTCACGTTATTTTTCAGTTACAACAAACGGATAAAAATTCATAAAAACAAATTAATATATATATGACAAAATTTAATAATCTATTAGCAGCGGCAAGGCAGGGATAGCAAAGCCTGGTCAAATGCGACGGGTTTAGGGCCCGTTCCCGTAGGGGTTCGGGAGTTCAAATCTCCCTCCCTGCACTTTTCTTATTTTCATTCTAATTTTACTTATATATTAAATGGAAGATCTTGGTATCTGGATTTTCATATACTAGCTGTGCGGTCACATTGGAATTGTCAAATGGGCAGTAAGTGTAATTGCATAAGTAAATCAGCTTAAAGAAATTACTTTGGTAAACTTTTCCTCCAAGCAAAAATGCCCCCTCTATTTTTGTGCTGTTGTATTCAATCAATAAGCTGTAATTTATTCCTGTATTGTTGTATACTTGACTGTTCATGCTGGATGTATTGTAAAATATTATATGTGATATTGGATAATACGTAGAGGAACTGCCGCTTTTCACTCCTCCTATTATTCTTTCCCCTTTCCTAGAGTAATTGAATAGGACTTCCGCCTGGAAAGCGCTGTTTGAGAAAAACATGACTGTCATATTTCCTGCTCTTCTCTCGGAATAGTTGTAAAATGAATCGAACCCATACTCGTCCGGATTTTCTATGTTGCCTTCTATTGCAATTCCTGCTAGCTCATTTATCCAATACTGCCTTACTACAAAGTAATTGGGCTTGTTAAACTCTTTGTACAAGTAGTTTGTATCTCCTGTTGTATTGAATATAAACTTGGAAAAGTTTGCTATAAGCTCTGGATTCTGTCCACCTACACTATCCATTATGCTGATCCTGTTTGCCCATCCCTCCACTACCGAGCCGTCAGGCCATACTGCTAAGACAGTTGAATTTGTAGGGGTATTATTGCTCAGCCATGACATTGCAGCTAGAAACTGGGGGTTTATGCCATCAGCCTGGATGCTTGCCATAGACTCGATGTAAGTAAGGTTTGCACTATATGCTAAGAATATAACTATTAAAGCTATTGGTATAATTCTTTCATACCTGCCCTTTTTTGGTATTATGGATAGCAAGGTGTATATTGCAAAAGCTGAGAAAATTGCTATAGGGACTGATACAAGCGAATTAAACCTTATCGCGTTTGCTTGTAGATACGCTGTTGTAATAATGTAAGCAAGTAGGATTAAGAATCCTGTTGTTATATTCAAGTTACTTACAAAGTTTTTAAAGTAATTTTTAATCTTTTCTTTTGTGTCCAAGCCCCCTTCCACCACTTTTGAAAACAATACAAATGCTACAATTCCAATAGGTGCAAGCCAAAGTTGGTAACCAAAACTATTGAACAAGAATGTGAATGTTGGTCTTGCCAGCTCCTGTATAGTCATAGTAAGGTTGTTCCCTGCAACGACCAGCCCATATCCTGTTGCAATGCTTTTCAAGTAGCCTCCATCAGCTAGAATGACTCCTGCAATAAAGATCAATACTACAACAATAAGAAATGCTGCCCTGCCAACTACGCTCGAAAGTGCTGGCATCAGCTTCTTCTCAAGCACAGCATATGCAATAAGCCCTGCAAGAAGTATTGGTATATAAAATATGAAATAATGCAAGCTGTAAAGTGCCTGATCCTGCTTTAGTAGCATCAAAGCTCTATAGATATGCTGCAGAATATAAGCGGAAAACATTCCCAAAACTGCTATATTAGAATTGACAAGCAGCTTTTTATCCGCTTTTATAAAGGCATAAGCTATTACAAATACAAGCGCAAGCATATATGTTATAGTACCAAAAGGCGCCCCATTCCAAACAAGGTAGCCAAAGCTTAACAGAACTGAAGATATTAATGAATAATATGCTGTTTTTTTGTAGTTTTCTTGTTCTAGTGCCTTAGCAAGGAAGTAAAATGCGAAAATAAGGAATATTGTTACAAATCCGTCTCCCCTGTATACAAGCCCTGTTGTTCTTGCTATATCTCCGCTCGATATTGCCACAAAGAAAGAGCTTAAAATACCCATAAGCCTGCTTTTAGATAGCAGCCTTGCTATATAATAAGCTCCAATTATGTCAAGCACTCCGAAGAATATAGGTACAAGCCTCATTACATCCAATACACTGAAGCCCAAATACCTTAAGAATAGCCAGGGTATTATTGTAATATAATAAAACCCTTCGGTTTCCCCTATGCGTGTATGTGTTGGGTATCCTGAAAGGCTTGAATTTATTGGTATGACAAGGCCGTTGTGTATTGCCTGCTTTATTACAGCATAGTGATAAAACCCATCAGGTTCAAAAAGCCCCTGGTATCTGAGCAAACCTGTCCTAAGTATAATACCCATGATTATTATAAGAAGCAAAGCAGCCAGGCTTAGCATAGCCTTATGATTTTCTATATAACTTGCTTTTGCAACCTTCTCTTCTGTTTCTTCCATTATCTCACTCAAATTTTTAAATAAAGACCAAGCTTAAATTTTATTATTTGATTTTATACAAATTTATTGCTTTCTATGCTTTTTAAAGCTGAGCTATTTGCAAAATTTATGCTTATTCTAAGTATTGTAAGCAACGTTTGCTAATTGCGCAAATTCTATTAGCAAAAATATCTCATAGGCAAAAGATTTATTCGTTAAGTTTTATATGCTTAGGTAGCATGCACAAAATATAAAAACCTTGTATTCTAATATAAAGCAATAAGTAAAAGCAGCAAAGCCAAGCAAATCAAAATTTGCAAAAATATTGATCAACCAATCTTTCAAACAACCTCATAATTAGACAATTATTTAATTAAAAAAATGTTTTCGAGGAAAGATTTCGCTCATAACAGACTAAATATTTGACAAACAACGATTATTTAAATTTTATTTATAAAATAAATATTAAAAATAACACAACTATTTAAATATCTTTCATTTATAATATTTCTCAATAAATATTTGGTGAAATCATGAAGACTCTAAATGCAAAAAGGATAGCTGCATTAGTAGCAGGAGCAGCTTTATTAGGAACAGGATTAGCATTTGCAGCCTCTACTGGTGTAACTGCGAGTTCTCCATCAGGCATAACATTCGGTGGGGTGACAGTTATTACAAGCAGCGGGGTTCCAAATGTGCAGATCGTTGTAGGAAGCAATGCTAAGCCAATGGACGCAGTTTCTGCTGGCAACATAGCAGCAGCAATTGGAAATTTGGCATACACACAGCAAGCAGTAACTGCTTACATAAACCCAGCGCAGGCAAAGAGCGTGCTTGGCGTACAAGGGCTGCCATCACAGACAACTACAACCCCAACACAAACAAACTCTACCGTAAGCTTGGCTAATGCAACAGCATTGTTCAATGTAACAGGCATAACCTATGCATCAGGAACATATACATTCAAGGGACTGATTGGCTCTGTATTGAACAGGGGAATAAAGAATGGCAATCCATCAGCAACAAAGGCAGTAGGAAGCACAATAACCTATGGTTATCCAGAACTTAATTCTTCTACAACAACCTCACAAGTATTTAGCCCATATCAGAACTATGTGCCAGTAGCAACAGCTTCTGGATCATACAATGCAGGCGGTGTATCATTTACACAGCTTACTAACAATGGTGTTGACAACATACTGAGGATTACAAATGCACAGTTGCCATCATTGCTGAGCAACAGTGGCGCATATGGCGAATCTGAGACATTGTGGCTCACAGGATTTCCAGTATATGACCAGAATGCGAACAATTTTGCATTATTGAGCGCTGGTGGAGCATATCAGATAACATTCAACCGGCCAATTAACATATATACAAGCTCTAATACAGTAAATACTGCATCATTCTCGCTTCTTGGGCAGAACTGGACAATAATTGGTGCAAACTCTCTTCCTACATCTACAACAGGAAATATTGTTGCAGGAGGAAAGCTCGAACTTGCATCATCTTTGACTCCGATGGTTACTGTTCCTCTAGGCGGCAACCTTATTTCAAGCAATATAAGAGTACAATTGCAGGGAATAGGCCAGCCAAACTCTAACGGAATAAGCCCAGCATCTGTAGCTTTGTACTATGGCAATTCCAACGTTTCAACAAACACCTCAATAATATGGCCAGGTAATATTGAAACATTCAATGTAAGTGGAACATTAGTGCATTTGGAAGTTAACCAAACTTTTGCAGGAATAACAGGATTGCAGTATGCTACTATGAAGCTTTACTCTAACGTATTCAATGTAACAAGTGGACAAAAGTACAATGCAACATTAAATCCAAATTGGTATACAACACTTCTGTGGACAAATATAACAAGTAATGGCAAGGGTGACAAACTATATAGCATAGTGTTGTATAACACAAACCCAACTACATTGCTTCCAGGACAAAGTACATCATTCATGACAACTCCAGCAAAATACTCATTAAGCTTTATAGGTCCGCAGTCTGCAAGCTACGATCCACTCTCAATAACAACAGCATATGCATCACCATTTGCATATGAAAATGGTAATAGTGCCACTACCTGGAGTACTGTATCGAACATAACAGAGCCCGCACAGGAATTGGTAATAACAAGCCAGATACCAAACGCATTCTCGTTTGGAAGCCAGCAGACCTCTACATTAACATACGATCTTACACCATATACGTTAGCTCCAAACCCTGCTATGAATTCATATAGTACTGCAATTAGCGAATTAACAACAGCAAATGTTATAGGTGCATCAAATACTATAGTATTGACAGGTACCTTTAATGGAGTACCCGCAGGCATGATATCAAGCACAGCACCATTGACAGTAACAGTACAAGGGTACAACACGCAGAACACATTGAGCGGAGCAACGCTTACATTTAACACAGGCCAAACAGCCGGCAACTATGTTGCAAATACTATTGTAAGTTTACCATTCGTAAATGTAACAAGCGTAGAGCTTAACAACAGGGCAATACCAATGAACTCTTTAGTCTTAACAGAAAATAGTCCAACAAACACAAATGCTGTAGCAGTAAATCTAGCAACATTGTCAATGTCACCACAAACTCCAGAACTTCTGTACTCACAAGCAGGAAAAAGCTATCAGATGTTATATCCTGGAGCAAGCGTACAATACAACCAGCAGAACGGACAATCTCCAACAACATTTAACATAGCATTAAACGGATTGTCAAACCCATACTTCACATACACAATGCAGGAATACCCAGTACCATCTTCATTGACATATGAAGACATGCTTTCGTTCAGCCTGTATAACAATACAGCAGGAGCACAGGCAGAGCCAATGTTCATACTTAATGAGTCAAATGGCAACAACAATATGACTTACATATCAACACAAGGCACTTCAGTAAAAGCAGGACAGGGCTTTGTAACAGAAAGGGGAAGCAAGATTGTGCAGATATCTCCAACATCAATAACCTTGGATATGGCAAAGTCTCCATTAAACCTGATGTTTGCAGTAGGAACATCAAACAATACCGCAGTAAGCCACCAGGTTCATACAGTACCTGTAAGCGTAGGCCAGACATTAGCTGCATTCGGACTTCCAAACGTAACATTGGCAAAGGTAACTGGCTCAGTACCAACAGCTCCAACACCTGCTCCAACACCTGTAATAAACTACACGATAACAGGAATAAACAAAATAATTGCATATCCATCAATAAACGTATCAATAACGCCAGTACATCTGACAGGCTTGTCATCAACAGCCCCATTGGTTATACTAGATAACCAGACTGTAGCAAGCTCGCCATACATAGTAGTAGGAAGCGGATATGTAAACTCATTAGCAGCACAAGTAGAAAAGGCTGAGAACATAACTGTGTCTCCAACTATGGGCAATGGAAAAGGCTACATAGTAGCAGCATATCCAGGAAACAGCAGCTATGGAGGAAGGATATACGTAGCAGGATACACTGCAGGAGACACATTGAAAGCAGCTGATTACTTCATAAACCAGCTATACGCAGCAGCAGCAAGCCAGTAATCATAAATTAATTTCTTTTTTTCTTTTGAATATCTATTTTTTTGATTTTTCTTAAGTCTTCCACTTTTCCTTATGCTTATATAAGGTCAAAATTTGCTTATATCTTAAACTTACTTTACAATGCATTCTAATGCCCTTATCTTATCATGCATTAAATTAATAGATCAGAGTAGAGCTTCGCAGCATTATTGATTTTAGCATATAAAAAGATACCTCTACCGTTTTAGATCTTAACTTTGCATTTAGGACATTGTAAATGCCATATAAGTCTTGCTTTTGATATAGTGTATTGTGCGTTGTACACAAAATGGCAAGCCTATAATGTGCATACTCCTTTTGTTTGATACGTGCACCTATGGCCAAAGTCTATTAACCTATTGCGTTTATAAAACCTTAAGCAATTATTTCTTTGCTTAAAACCATACACGCATCATGAAATAAGCTAATTTATTAATTATTGGCAGTATAAGAATTCAGACAGATCATACGATCTTTATATTATAGAATACTGATCCCTTAATTATATTTGTTGCCTTTATCATAAATAGAGCTTTCGGCATTATATAAGGCTTAAATAGCAGCTAATTCTATTCTAAGAAGGCCACTCCAAAAGCACTACAATTAATATAACAACGAATAGAAGAACAATGAATAAGATATTAAGATTGTAACAAAACGCATACAACCATGTTAAGCAATTCAAACTAACTTATTGATTGCAATTACTGATTGCCATATATATAAGTCATGTTAACTGCAACGTTAGGGCTTTGATAAATTCCATCAGAAAGGTAAAAATTGCCTATTGCAAATACTCCTCTCCTCCTCTGCTGCAGGTTTGATACTATTTCTATTTGCATTGTCTTGTTAATGTAATTGAACAGAGGTATGGTAACGTTTTTAAAATAGTAATTTGTGGGTTGATTTGTAAGATTGAATGTTTGAACTGTCACAACCATTACTGGAGTACTGTTCTGCAACAAGTATATATAATAGCCGTTATTAAAAGAGCTAACAACTTGGAAGTTCAAAAATGGCTTGGTAACCTTAAAAGGATATGAAGTCAATGATCCATTAAACCAGTTGCTTCCACAGTTATAAGTTGATGCAAAATAAAGCCCTTTGTATCCTGTCCAGGGATATGCAGGATAGCACATCTCTGTGTTTGCATTGTTGATATCTACAGGAGCAGAACCAAATGCTTTGCCTTTTACTATCCAACCTTCATACGAGCCTGTGCTAAAGTTTCCGTTGTATATTGAAGAATAATTGGAAAATGAAGAGTATGATCCCGAAACATATGCTGCACTGTTAATATTATTACTGTAAATTCCTACAATTCCGTATTTGCAGGATGGATGCTTGTTTTGACCATATAAAGATAATGTAATATTGTAAGTATTGTTAGGTAGGAAAATGGTATCAATATAAGTATCGCAACTTGAATATACACTCTGGTTTATATATACCTTATCTCTACTTTTTACTATTATTCTGCCATCTGCTGCTTTTCCAATGCCTACCCAAAGCATCACTTCGCCGCTTCCCTGGCAGCTACCTATTGTTGTAGAATTGCTCTCATTAGTATAAAATACGAAATTTGAACAAGAGCCATTTCCATTTATGAAAGTTATGTTGTTGCTGTTAACTGATATGTTTATGTTTCTTACTGTACTAGTGGATGCCTTTTCAAACGGGAATTTAAAGTCAGTAGCAACATACCATAATATAATAATTATAATAAGCAAGATTATAAATGCAATTGCCCCTTTGTACACTAACTACACCTTCATATGCTATCTATTAATTGCCATATCAAATATTTAAAATATTACTTTTGTGGCCTATGCAGTAACTGTTTTTCAATTTTTATTTTCAATTATGCAAAGTTAGATAGATAACTATAAAAAATGCATATTAAAATGCATATTGTCTAAATAATTAAGTAGTTTTTAATATCAATTGGCGTGTAAAATGGTTTTTAAAAAAGGCAGTAAAATTCTTATAATGGAAAGCGGTTCGTACAAGGTAATAGGCGGTGCTGCGAAGGATACTGCTGAGATGTATATAGCTCTAAGAAAGGATGGCTATGATGTTGATATCCTTGGCGCTCACCACAAAATTTATCCCAATATAAAAAACATAACAATAGAAGAGGCACTTAAAAAAAGCTACGATTTTATATGGCTTAATTCGATAAGGGATGTAATAATAGCATCCAAATATCTTGGCATGCATTCTGTAAAGCCAAAAGTTATTTATACAGATAGGGGCAATGTGCTTCTTAATATAAGCTCTGCATCATTTAAAATAATGCTTCCGAAGAATCTTGCAAGGTACTATCTTTTCATGAAAATGCAAAAATGGCTTGACTACTATGTAGCAATATCTTATAATCAATATGAATATGCGAAGAAATACTTTAAAAATGATAAGACAAAGATAGTGTATATACTTATTGCGCCGCGTCCTGAATACTTTTTCCAAGAAACAAAAAAGGACTATCACGGCGCCCTTGCAGTATCCCGGCTTGACGAACGGCAGAAAAGGCTGAGCTTCATGATAAAAGGAGTAGCTGAGGTTGTGCGAAGCCATCCAGAACTGCAAGGCAAGCCTATATTAAAGATTGTAGGTGAAGGAAGGGATGCTGAAAATTATAAGAGTCTTGCAGCTAAACTGGGTGTTTCTAGTAACATAAGATTCTTGGGATTTCAGGACAGCAAGCAGCTTTTGCATTTGTATAACAATGCAGGGTTTTTCGTTTCAACCTCGGAATGGGAGGGCTTGAGCAGGACATTTCTGGAGGCAATGGCATGCAGGCTTCCTCTTCTTATAAACGATAGGATTAATACTACAATAAGGAGCAATCCCGAAGTAAAACTTGTCAAGGACGGCTATAACGGTTTTGTTTATAGATACAAGGATCTTGCAGATTTTTCCCAAAAATTCTATAAACTATATTCTGATACAAAGCTACAGGATAGAATGGGTGCAGCTAACTTAAAATTTAGGAAACAGTTCAGCTTTGAAAACATTGTTAAAAACTATGAAAAAATCTTCGCGATCAAAGCCTAACATAGCTATAACATTGCAAAGTCCTGCTATTGTCCAATGAGCAGCTATCTATGCAGAAATCTGCATTTATAAATCTTTATAAATATTAAAGTAGTATTCTTACTGGTGTAGTAATGAAATTTTTAGGGCTCGCAGCAATTGTACTTATCTTGCTTTTTGCAGAAGCAAATGCATATAGCGTAAATTCTATGAAATCTTATATTTACGGCTTTATGCCATCAAATGTTGTAAATGCATCAAAGTTTTATAACGTTTCTATTTCCAACTCCACTTTTGCGATAATGGAATTGAGCAATAGCAGCTATCTTATTATAAATGTGTCTAGCAGCAGTAACTTTTCTTTGGTAAATAACGAAAATACAACATACAGTGTAATGTCATCATATTTTGTCAACAAGTACTATCCAAATGCTTCTGTGCTGGAGAGCCTGAATACTTTAATGCATAATCTCATAGATCCCTCTTTATCATCAATTTCAACATGCCGCGGCATGCTTGGTTTGAGCTATGGCGGCTTTTGCACTCAGCAAAATAATTGTGCACCCTGCATGCTTACATACGCATGCAAAAATACAATGGAAAAATGGGGAGGCATTACGGGTCCTTTCGGAACTGGGGCAACAGAATTCTATTCTCTAAGTACAGATCTTACTTTGAACTCAACAGCATATTTCTCAGATTTAGCTTCTATAAACAAGCAGAATATCGCGTCAATGATCTCTGTGCTTGTTTCAAGAGCAGACAACATAACCAAAATAGCAAACCAGTTGCCATATAATCATATATTCCCTGCCCCTTCTGATTACACCTCAATTGTAGGAAACTGCGCGCCATACTTTAGCTCTGGAAATGTTGCTGGTGCACCCTGGTATTGTGTTTCTATCGGGTACTGTCCCAGCGTAACTTTTAACATGAGTGCTGCGCCAAAAATAAATAGTACTTTGGCATATCTTCAGTCCCTTCCATTATCTGATTCATATATAAGATCTGTAAGCAGCAATGCTTCAATGCTTGCTGCAAGCTACGATGCAGAGATCCTAGCAGCTCAGAAAGCAAAAGCAGAGGTCCATGCAGCTTTTGTGGGCGCTATATACCCAAGGTACAACTCTACTATAACAATGGCAGATGTAGTCCTTAGCAAAATAAATGATCCACATCTATATTCCTCAGTATCGAATCTTGAGAAAATTTTCGAATCTATAAAGTCAAATGCTACAAATCAGTCCGATGCTAATTTAAGTGCTGAAATAAACAATAGCATTGCAAATATAAAATCAATATCTTCTAAACTTGTGGCAGAATATGAAAACTTGAGCTCTTATAATTCAAAAATCTGGCCTGTGCTGTATTATGAGAGCCTTAATTATCCTTATAAAGGCATCCCGGATAAGCTTTCCTATGCTTTGAAAGAGGACGCCAACATAACAAAAGAGCTTTCAATTCCGATAAACAGCAGCCAGTTTCCTTTAATCTATTCCGAGTTAAAGAATCTTTCAAATGTCACTTATGAATATAAGGCATTGCCCTCACCAGGTTTCAGCTATTCCGTAAAGCAGATAGACGCAAGGCCTGTAGCTACAGTCATGAGCTTTCTTGGCATACCAATAGCATACAGGCTGCCTTTGGGTCCTGCAATCGCAGGGCTTATCTCATTTATGATAGGCTTGCTTGTGCTCCTTTTGACATATCTTGCTACATATGCAAGATTCACGTTTAAGCATAAAATAAACAGGACAAAAAGAGTAATAAGGAATTGGCATATACTGTTTGCAGCATTGTTTTTTGTAGTTTTAATATATGCTCTGCTTACATATTTCTTTGCAATACCTGCCAACAGTTTCATACCATTTCATGTATTCTTAAGCCAGATATCCCAGCAGAATAGATCAGTAATAATATTCTCTAATGCTTCATTATTGCTTAATGCAAGTTGCCTGCCAGAGTTTGCACAAGGCATAAGAAACTATGAAATACTAGGAACGGGAAAAACTTCCTCTAATCTCACATACACAGTTTTGCCTGTGCTTGTACAAAACAGCAGCAAAAGCTTTAATGATTTATACTCAGAATATATGTCAGCTGGAGTACCAGTTTTTTACGTGTATGGAGGCAATGACAATAGCTCTGCCGTGCCTGTCTACAAAGGCATATACGGAAATATTGCATATGTACCTGCGTCATCGCTCTGTGATCTTGCTTCAGCTTTAAATTACAGCAAAGGTGTTTGAACGCCAGCTTCCACGAAAAAGGCAAATGAAAATTCAGCTAATAATAGCCAAAATCTAGTAATAATAACTGCGCTTATAATAGTAGCTATAGCGCTTGCCGCCATAGTAATAAACCTACTGCCACATCATCACAGGAGCTTTTATGATATCCCGTCTTTGCTTGCTTATATAAAAAATTCCAATTCAAGCTCAACAGTCAGCGAATTTTTCTCGAACTTTGCAAACAATCACAGAATAGGAATATTCGAATTTTCTAATTCTTCTAATATATCTACATCTACGTATTCCTGCTCTCTGCTTGTAATAGAGGCAATAGAAGCAAACCCATATCTGAACAGGAATGCTAGCACTATAGATTACTATGTGGGCAACTTGACAGGCTGCACTTACGAGAAAGGAGGTATTGGCAAATCAATAGGAAATTTCACAAACGCTTCTATAAGCGACTGCCTTGCTATGATCAACAATGAAACCTCAATAGTACTTGTTTCTGCTCCTTTCAATAAGACAGTCATAACAAGCCATGCGATTTACATAGCAGGCAATGCAGCCATGATGGAAAAATGCCCTATTTCATATGAAATTTAACGGTCTTTAGATGGATAATGATATAGAAGAATTGAGAGAGAGGGCAATAAGCGCTGCAAGATCAAAGATAAAGCAGGTATACGAGAGCGATGAGTATCCAATCATGCAGGCAATCAATACCTATATGGAAATGAACAAGTATTATAACATGCTTTATGAGAGGCTTAGTGAATGGTTTGGCATATATTTCCCTGAGCTTAACAATATAAGCCAAGGTATTTTTCCAGAAATCGCAGCATTTTTGTTGAACAATCCCTTGCCGCAGCTTTCTGATATTGAAGATATAACAAAAGACCATAGCCTTGCCCTTGAAATAGAGTCAAAATCCAAGCTTGCAGCAGCAAGGACCCCTGCTTCTTCAGATGAAAAAGAAACCGTGCTGGAAATGCTTGATATGGAAAAAAGAATCAGGTCATCGCTTTCCAGCTTGGAAAAGTATATAGAATCTGCAGCTAAAAGGCTAATGCCAAATGCTTCTTCTCTTGTGGGCAGCATGATAATAGCAGAGCTCCTTTCTAAAGCAGGATCTTTTAGCAAGCTTGCCAACATGCCTGCAAGCGGCATACAGCTTTTGGGTGCTGAAAAAGCTCTTTTCAAGCACATAAAATTCGGATCCAAACCACCAAAATATGGCATACTTTTCAAGCTTCCTGATATTACAAACGCACCTAGAGATTCAAAAGGCAGGATAGCAAGAGCTTATGCAGCAAAGCTCAGCATAGCGCTCAAGGCCGATTACTATTCAAAAAGCAATATATCTGAAATTCTTAAAGAGCAACTATCTTCTTCTCTTAGAAAGATAAAGCAGAAGGAGTCTATTCCAAAGCCTGCGAGGCAGCCTTCATCAGGCAATAATTTTAAAAATAGAAATTATAATAATCCTTCTGTACATGCTAATTATGCAGGCAAGCAGAGATGGGAAAATCATGGCTTCCGCAAAGACCAAGGCAAGCGCCAGCGCAATGCTCAGACACATCCAAAGAAATGGCAAAGGCAGGAATAATTGTCGAAAAGCAATTGTGCAAAAAGAGAAAACAAGTAAATTTTTGCTGCTATACCTTTTAAATAGATTGCAGATTCTAAATTTATAGGGTGTTTACTACGCTAGAAGAATCAAATCAGGTTAGATATGAAGATACTTCCAATAATATACTGGCGCCTTACCATAGGACTATAGAAGAACTTGAAAAAATGCCAACTCTTGACGAAACTACTACTGTCTGTCCAGAGTGCAAGCTTATTATAAAAGGAATCATATACAAGGATGGAGACAATGTCATGATACGGAAGTACTGCCCAGAGCATGGATGGTTTGTAGAGAAATACTGGGAAGACTACGATATGTACATGAAAATGAGGAAGTACAACTACAATGGCAGAGGTTTTGAAAATCCAAATTATATATCAGATACAAAAGGTGCAAATTGTCCGTTTGACTGCGGCATATGTGAGACCCATAAATCTCATACTGCTTTAGCAAACGTGGTTGTTACAAACAGGTGCCACCTGAGTTGCTGGTACTGCTTCTTTTATGCTAAGGAGGGCGAGCCGATATATGAGCCTAGCCTTGAAGAGCTGAAGCACACATTCCACAGTCTTAGATCGCAGAAGCCCATACCTGCAAATGCAATACAGCTTACCGGAGGTGAGCCTACACTACATCCGCAGATAATAGAGATAATAGAGGCTGCAAAAGAGGCAGGATTCGATCAGATCCAGCTCAATACTACTGGTATAACTATAGCACAGCATCCAGAGCTCGCATACAAGTTTAGGCGGGCTGGAGTCAGCACCCTATATATGAGCTTTGATGGCGTGAGTAAGAAGGCAAATCCTAAGAACCACTGGGAGGTTCCTGCAATACTTGCTGCGTTAAAGAAATCAAAGCTTAATACTGTCTTTGTGCCTACTGTAATACGCGGCATAAACGACAATGAGCTTGGTGCTATAATAAATTTTGCGCTTAATCATATAGATGTGGTAAGGGCAGTAAATTTCCAGCCAGTATCTTTGGTTGGCAGGATGCCTTCAAAGCAGAGAGAAACACAAAGGATTACAATACCTGGGGCAATAAAAGAGATAGAAGATCAGACAAACGGCGTGATAACGAAGGAAGACTGGTTCTCTGTGCCTTATATAGGAGGCTTCAGCAAATTCATAGAAGCGCTGACTGGCGAGTATTCATATGATCTTTCCATACATTTTGCCTGCGGTGCCGGAACTTATATATTTCTTGACAAGGACGGCAAGGTTGTACCAATAACAAGATTTGTGGATACTGATGGGCTTATAGAATCTTTGCAGAACGCTGTGAATGAGATGGAAGGCAAATCAAGGACCACGAGGAGAATTATCGCGCTTAAGACCGTGGCAAACATAACAAAGTATATAGATAAGTCAAAGATGCCGAAATCAATAAATGTTTCAAAGCTTTTGCTCAGCGTGCTTATAAAACACGATTTTGCAACCCTGGGCAAGTTCCAGATGAAGACATTATTCCTTGGAATGATGCATTTCCAAGACGAGTATACCTATGATATAGAAAGGGTAAAGAAGTGCGACATCCACTATGCCCTGCCAGATGGTGAGGTGCTTCCGTTCTGTACTTTTAACGTCTTTCCTGAGATCTATAGGGATAAAGTGCAAAGGCAGTACAGCATAAGTGCTGACGATTGGAAGAAGACGCATCCGAACTGGAGCTATTCTTCTGATAAATATATAAGAAATGTGAAGGAAATAGAGGCGTCGGAAGTATACAAAAAGATATATTCCAACATAACAGACTATTTCGCACTTGACGTAAATAGCGGAAAGCCGACAAAGGGCTTTATGGTAGAAGCAATCCAAGATTGAGAGGTGAAAAAATGGAGCATATAGACGAGCTAATTAATTCTTATAATGCAAAATGCAAGGAGAGGAGGGATCCCTCCATGCCAGACTACAAGCTTATTGATAACGGTACTGAATGTATGGTTCCATACCATATAATAAAAGAAGCAGTAATTTCTGGTATATCAAGCGAAGAGCTGAAGGACAGGTACTATGCTGCAAGGCTTCAATACAGGCTGATGCTTCTTAATCCGGTTATCAAAGCGACTGTAAATTTTGCAAAGCTGGAAATCAAGATTATATACAACAGCACTGAATCCAAGAACAAAATGGATAAGATGTCATTAGATGAGCTTATAGAATTTTTAAACGCGCAGGGCATTCATGTTGACAAGGAGAGAGTAGAAGATAAAGACTTTGATTATTTTGAGTACTACAAATATGAATACAATCCAAAAGAGGTAAGAAGTGTCAGACCATATGGAGTGTCTGCAGAGGAGTGGGAAAAACGCAAGCCTGCTTACATCGAAAAAGTCAAGAAAAGCCGCAAAGAGAAATTTGCCAAATTCAAGGAATGGCAGAAATCTTATACTGAAGCCAACAAGGAGCATTTCCCTGAGTACAGTTAATTATACCTACATTAATATAAAGTTATTTCAGCATTATATGCTTTATCAGAAATTTACTAATAAAGTAAGAACATAATGCTTAAATTAAGTTAACTTGGGCAGTCGACTTTGTAATTGCTATTGCCTTGTTCCTTAATTGGTCTGTTGTGTTATATATAAGCGTAAAGTTGGCATTTTTAAATGCCTTCTCATTGCTTGCATTGTTTTCTTGATAGAATAAGTAAGAAATGCCATACTTCCTTAATAGAGAGCCGTTCTCATATTGGAATATATATGTTTTACATTACCAAGCAAAGCCGGTGAGTAGGTATATTCATCAGCTGATACATACGGTTCTATAGAAATAAACGTTTACCTGTGCGCCAAGCTTGATACTGATTGTAATAGCGAATAATTGTTGCTTACATCAAATACGGCATTGAACTAGTATTGTTCAATATAAAATTCACTGCATCGAATTCTGCACTTGTTATCCAAGGCAGAGGCCTGGCTTCTCAATATATATGCGAAAGCGAAATTCAAGCGTACCAAAGCCGTTATAATTACAACAGCAATCTTGGAAGAAGATTCTTCTTGCGATATAGCCAAAGAAGATGAGTCCTCTGGATTTGGCTGCACAGAGTAGAATGTTATTTACACTTATCTAGCTTCCTTGAGAAGGGCGATAATTATTGCCGTAATCATTTCTTTAGCCCTTTTTCACGCTAAAACTTTGTTAGAAAAAGGAGACCTCTATGCTTCTTATATATAACCCCAAAACATAAATGCGACCGCCGGGATTTGAACCCGGGTTTTTGGCTTGGAAGGCCAAAGTCCTACCAGGCTAGACTACGATCGCATACCTTTTGCCTTACTAATTTATTTGCAGGTTATTTATATTTTTTGTTACCTGAATTTGAAAGTCTGCATAATATTTGCAAAGAACTTCAATTAAATACACTGTATTTTATATATTATAAGATGTGGGCTGCAAAGGTATCTATTTTTTCAAAGAGATTGGTATAAACCTATTAAAACATTGCTACAAAATATATAAATATAAAAGTTGCAGAGCAATAATATGTGAGCTTATGTCAAATCAATATAGGATAGCAGTTGTATCCCAAAAAGGAGGTGTTGGTAAGACAACGATATCCATCAATATTGCAGCAGTTTTAAAATCGCTAAATTATGATGTTCTGCTAATAGATACGGATATAACAAGCCCTTCCCTTACAAATTTTTTCAATATATCTGGCACAGAGGTTGGTTACAAGGAACTTTTGGAATCTCAAAAGCCAGATATTCAGAACAGCCTTGTAACTTATGCTTTGTCTGGTTTTTATATACTCCCAGCAGGAAAAGAAATTCAACCCTACTACGTTCCTGATATAGATAAACTTAATAATTTTTACCGTTCTCTTTCTAAGCTTTCGTTCGATTTCGTGATTGTAGATACCCCTCCTGCTTCTTTTATAGAGAATGCGCTATATAATTTTTCAGAGGCACTTATAATATCAACGCCAGATTCTGCTTCAATAATCGGCGCCAAGGTTTTGTCAGATATATTTGAAAAGCGCCATCTTGATCATAGGCTTATAGTAAACAGGGTAGAAGAAACAAAGCATGAGCTTTCAAAAGAGGAGATTGAAAGAGCATATGGTGATTTTGTATATGCAGTACTGCCAGAGGACAAGTTAGTAAAGGAAAGCGAGCAGAAGCATACCCCTGTATATATTCTTGACAAGTTTTCACCTTTTTCCGCAGCAGTCCAGGACTTATGCAAGGTATATACGCTGAAAGCAGGGGCTCCATCAGGAATTGCGCCAGATAATAAAGCTGGTTTCATTAGCAAGTTGAAAAAGGCCTTTTCTTGACTAATTTGGCGGGGTAGCTCAGCCTGGTTAGAGCGCTAGACTCATATGCTTTAGCATTATGAGTTTTGAGCATTTTGCAATGACGAGAAATCTAGAGGCCGCGAGTTCAAATCTCGCCCCCGCCACGCCTTTTGTATCTTTTCTGAAAAAATTCTGAACAAAAATAATTATCAACTATATTATTAAATAATTATGCTGACGATTGCTAGTTGCTTCCTACCTAGCAAGAAATGCAGGCAACAATTCTAAAGGAAGAGAGGCGCAAGCATTTATTAAATTAATTGCCCTGCTTTTTATCTTCTGCTTCTGTTATTCTGGGATAATGTACGCGAACTACTTCTTTTATCTGGTTTTCTATCTCTGATTTGTCTCTTCCTGTTATGCTGCTTAAATCCGTGGCAAGCTGATTTACATATCTCATTATGGTTTTGTATCTTCCTATTTCATAGTTTAGATCCCTTTTGCCTGCCACATATCTTTGTAAGCCTCTTGCAGCTTCCATCAATGTAAGCTTTATCTCTTCTATTATCTCCGGTTCTTGGGCTATTGCCTCTTTGCCTACTCCAGAGTATGGTATAAATGCAGAAGAAACATTGACAAAAATGCTCACAGGGTCATTTTCAAGGTCTATATTGTACCTTTTCCATTGTATGGCTCTGACAGCTTCTGTTATTGCACAGCTGTTGCTGTCAAACATTAATGGCACTCTGTTGGCAAACCTTAATATGACGCCTCCGGTGTTGGAGTCCTTGTTTATGCTGCTTCCTCCATAAGCTATGCCTGCTTCTACTATGAAGGGTATGCCTCCCCTAAATATTGCCGGCTTTCGCTCTTTTATGTTCATGAATTCTGGGTTTATAATATTCTGCATGGCGTTTTTTATCTGCTTCTCACCTATAGGCACTATTGAGGTGGAATCTGGTGATATCCATTTGATCTGTTTTATTGCATTTATTATTTTTTTTGCATCTTCCCAGCTTATCTCTTTTGGGTCTTTGCTCATGTCTATTCCAGATATATGTGCAATCTCTTCGATTTTGGCGGGGGTAACTCTTGCAAAAGCTTCCTCTAAAAATCCCGATATTTTTCTGTTGGTGCTTGCTTTCGCATAGTCCAGCAAATCATTTACGGAAAGCCCTAGCGGATGCAACTTTGCTTCCTTTGGCCTTTTTGGAAGCTCGTTTGTTGCTCTCATAAATGAGATTCTGCTTCCATCTGGTGCCAGCAAGGAGATTTGGGCATGCGGATTTGCTAGTGCACTTCTTCTTAGATATTCATATACACCATGGTCGCTGTTTTCGTATTTTACTTCCGCAAACTCTCCTCTTATTTCTATCCCTTCGAAATCTTCAGAATACTCCTTGTAATTTGCCATTACAGGGAGATTTTTCATAATATCTATAGAGAGATCGCATTCATATACATTTCCGCCTGATGTGCTTGATTTTATATGTATAGGCTTCCCTGTAGTTATTTGTGAAAAAAGGGTGCATCCTGCAGCACCTATGCCTTGCTGGCCCCTCTGCTGAAGATACCTGTGGAACTTTGTGCCTGCCAGTATCTCTGCCAGAGCCCTTCCAACATATTCCTTAGGTATACCAGGACCATTGTCCTTTACTGATATATGATACCTTTCATTTTCTATCTCTTTTATTTCTACACTTATATCTGGCAGTATTCCTTTTTCTTCGCACGCATCTAAAGAGTTTGTGACATACTCGTGTACTATGGTTGTCATCGACCTTACTTTGCTTGAATAGCCAAGCATCTGCCTATTCTTTTTGAAAAATTCTGCTATTGAATGCTCTCTGAACTCTTTAAATATTTCGGAGGTCTCCTTCTCCATGCAGTCATCTGTTCTCTTTAGATTTCTGCTTTTCTCTTTCCATTTTGATATACGCCAGCTTGTGGCTGTCGCCGTTAATTAGTGCTTTTACAGCAGTCTCTGCATTTTGTACGTCTTCATACTCTCCTATTATTCCTATAGTATTTCCATATACAGATATACTTGTCTTTGAGACGTTTTCTATATACTTTTTAGTCTTGCCGTTTGTACCTATTACTCTTGCTTTCACTTGCTTGATTCTTTTTTCAGAATCAAATGCTAATTTTAAATCTATTATAGAGAGATAATAATTGTCATCTAGAAGATTCAAAGACTCCTCTTCACTGAAACCTCTGCCAAATGCTGTTATTACGTTTTTGGCTAGGAACTCTTGATATGCGTTTCCTGAGATTTTTATAACATTATCATTAATTTCTATTTTGCATTCGATACTTTCCTCTATTTTTTCAAGCAGTTTGCTCTTGTTTAAGAGCTTCGCCCTTTCTTCTGGTATATAAATTTCCTGCATTTTTGTCATCTTTTTATATTTGCTGTATCTTACTCCGAGAATTTTCTGCTTATAATATAGATTTTATTTATTTATGCTTTCTTGTTTGTTTTATTTTATGCAATTTTATTTGTGCAATATCTGCGTATATAGAATCTTGTATAAATGTTGTGCATGGCTTATTATTCCGGTTTGTCAAGGAAAACATATATATTTAATACACTCATATAAAAGAAATATTTAAATACTTTTACTAAATAAATAATTTAATCATGATTCAATCATGAACCTTACATGATTTGAACATGACAAAAGCGTGAATCAATTTAGAGCGGTGCCATAATGGATCCAAATGATATTAGTAATGAGTTGCAAAAGCTTAAAAAGCAGATGCAAGCTCTTGAATCCGAAAAAGAAGCTGCCACCAAGGCTTTGGAATCCAGTTATAGTACCGAAAAGATGAACGAGGGGCTTATTACTCTTTTGAAATTCATGATAGAAGAAAACAAGAAGACTACAATGCTCCTCAAGAAAATGTCTGACAACATAGACGAAATAGAAAGCGCAATGATTAATGTAATACAAGATGAAAAAGAGGATAAAGAGGAGAAATCTGCACCACTGCAGGAGGAGGAAATAACTACCAAAGAGATACCAATCTCCGAGCAGGACAAGAAAATACTTCAATTTATACAGATAAAGGGAATGGCCTGCGCAGACGATATAAAAAATTTGATGGGGTACAAAGGAAGGAATGCTGCATGCGCAAGGCTGAACTCCTTGTATAAAAATAACCTTCTATCGAGATATCAGCTCGGGCACAAGGTTTATTACAAATTTAATGCTGCTATTGCTGGCAAGACGACTAATATTCTTATTATCTCACCCCCATAGATATAAAACAGGGCTTGCGGTCTATTGCGGGCCCTGTTCTCTTTTTCTTGTTTTGACATGTAAGGCATGAATATAAAAGCATTAAGCATATAAATGCTTTTGTGCATATTATAAGTAAATTTATCGAGACAGTTTATAGGTAATAAAATGGAAGGAATAAACAAGGAGGATAGCAGAAATTCGATGCGAGAGTTTATTAGCAGTTTGCCTTATTCGTATAATCCAACGGCAAAATCCTTGGAAATAAAGTCAAATTACGAGAAATATGAAAATAAGGAAGTAGACATAGCAGGCAGGATAATGGGCATACGCAAGTCGGGCAAGCTTATATTTATGGATGTTCAGGATTCACTGGGCAAGATACAATGTTTTTTCAGCTTCGATATTATAAAAGAAGAAAAATTTGAAAAGCTGAAAACCTTGAATATAGGAGATATCATTGGAGTGAAAGGAAAGGTTTTTAAGACAGATCCTGGAGAGATAAGCGTAAAAGCCGAAGAATATACCCTTTTGAGCAAGGCTTTGCGCATGCTTCCAGATAAGTGGCATGGCCTTCAAGACGTAGAGCTTAGGTACAGAAAGCGCTATCTTGATCTTATAATGAATCCATCTGTTAAGGAGATAATACGCACTAGGAGCAGGATAATACAAGGAATAAGGGACTTCCTAAACAGCAAAGGATTCATTGAAGTGGAAACACCTACAATACAACCTCTGTATGGTGGAGCAGATGCGGAGCCTTTCAAAACAAAAGTAAATTTCCTTAACGAAGAAGATTATTTAAGAATATCTGATGAACTTTATCTGAAACGCCTTATAATAGGAGGCATGGAGAAGGTATACGAGATATGCAAGGACTTTAGGAATGAAGATCTTGATGTAACACACAGCCCTGAATTTACTATGATAGAGTGGTATCAGGCTTATGCAGATTACAATGACATGATGAATCTATACGAGGAGCTGCTTGCATATCTTGCTAAGACAATATTTGGCAAGTTGGTATTCGAATATGGGAATTTTAATATAGACTTCACGCCACCATTCAAAAGGGTAAAATATGTTGATAGCCTTAACGAAAAGCTTGGGCTTGATATCCTTTCCCTGCCGAATGAGGAGCTTTTCGCGCTTGCTGAGAAGGAAGGCATAAAATTTGAGCCTGGAAAGAGAAACAGAAGCCATGCATACGACAAGCTTTTTGAAAAGCGGGTCCAGCCCGAGCTAATACAACCCTCTTTTGTGGTAGACTTTCCAAGGGAGACATCACCATTGACAAGGCCCAAAAGGGGCAATCCTAAGCTTGTAGAGAGATTTGAGATGTATGTTGCAGGTGTGGAACTTGCAAATTCTTACTCTGAGCTAAACAACCCAATAATACAAAGGGAGAATTTCGAAGCAGAAGTAGAGAAAGCAAAGGAGGGGGATAAAGAAGCAGAACCCTTGGACATGGATTTTGTGGAGGCAATGGAATATGGTATGCCCCCAACAGGTGGCCTTGGGCTGGGCATAGATAGGCTTGTTATGATGTTCACCAACAAGCAATCAATAAAGGAAGTAATTCCTTTCCCGATGCTTAAGAGAATTTGATTTGTTTTTATAAACCCACTTATGCTTATTCAAACAGCTTTTTCAATTCTCTTAGGGTACGGAAGTCGTTCTTTATTACTTCCTCGTTCTTTTTTAATCTTACAGCGTAAGCGGGATGCAACGTAATAAAATAGCTTATGCCACCTTTTTCGATAACTTTTCCGTGTAGTTCTGTTATCTTTTCCTTAGGCCCAAGCAAAGCCTTGGTAGCAACAGCTCCCAGAAGCACTATGAGCTTTGGCTTTATTATTCTTATCTGCTGTTTAAGGAATGGCATGCATTCTTCTATTTCTGCAACTGTTAGTGGCCTGTTTTTTGGCGGAAAGAACTGGACCACACTAGTTATATATACTTTTTCTCTTTCTATCCTAGCGATTCTTAGAAGGGAATCAAGTAGCATTCCACTTGCTCCTACAAAAGGCCTTCCTTGTTCATCCTCTTTTCTGCCAGGGGCCTGCCCTACAAACATAAACTTGGCGTTGAGTGGGCCCTCGCCTGCAACAAATTTTTTGCTCAGCATCCAATCTTTTCTGTTTAAGTATATAGAAGAATATCTGGCATTGAGATTTTCCATTGCCTCAAGCCTGTCTATGTAGTCATTGGCAGCAGAAAAGGCCTCTACTTCGTCCTTGTATATTTTTTTCTTTGCCTCTTCGAAACTTAGCCAGGTATATCCTTTGTGCTCAAACGAGATTGTTATTTTTGTATCAAAATCTATACGACTTAAGAACATCGTTACGTGTTTTTTTACAAGTTCCTTGTTCTCCGTTTTTATAAAGGCGTAGCTTGTCTTGAAGTAGGGTATCTTCTTAAGCCTGATTCCTGCCTCTTCGAAAGCTTCTCTTTCTGCCGCGGCCTCTGCGCTTTCCCCTTTTTCAATCATACCTTTAGGAAAGTCTAAGCTTCCTTCTTCCCTTATCAAAAAAAAGAACTTCCTGGTACCCTTGTCATAAGCATACACAAAAAAGCCTGCACTGTATACGAATTTCATATTTTTTACCTCTTGAATGATTCCGCTGTATTGTATGCTGAACAAAGGGCTTCTTCTCCCCCTATTCTATTGCTGAAAATATTATATATATAAGTTTCTAAGCCATTTATTGGGCCATTTCTGACGCTACACAACTTTGTGCTGTTGCTTACCTTTTGGAAGAAAGAAAAGTCTGCGGAATAATAGTTACCGTTTATATTAATTGGCGCAGAGAAATAAGCTATTTCAAAGCTTGCGTTGCCGGATTTTGCATTTGCTTCTGAAAGCGTCAATCCGTTATTCAGTATATAGGTATGTATGTTTCTAACACTTGCGTTTTTTATGGAAAAATATGCACCAGTTGGACTTTTAGAATATATAACAGTAACATAGCTTGCATTTTCAGGGCTTATCCCGTTATAATCTAAAGCGAAAATGCTCCAATTTGCAGAGCTGCCCAATAGCACAGGGATTGCTCCAGGATATTTTAAGATATTGCTTAAGCCTATATTGAAGTAGGTATAATTCTGCAGTGGCTGATAAAAATTTGAAGGATCTCCTGTTCCAATTTCCAAGTATGGAATAGATAAAACCAGAAGCAATATGCTTATGCCAAAAGCAGCAAGGATTTGCGGCATGTAATATGATATAGTATGTTTATTACTATCTTTTTTGCTTGTCGTTTCTATCTTTTTAGCCTTTTTTATAGGGAACTGCATTCCAAATTTATATGCAAAAATAATCATTATAGCAGCTGTTGCATAAAATATTATCTCTCCTGCCAGCATATGGAATATGGAAAGTGAAGAGCTTATGCCATAGTAGTACCATGACAATATTATCGAAATCATTCTAACCAAGTTAAGTGCTAATGCAATAACAATGCCAAATGCAACCCAAGCTATTTTGCTGGTTTTTTTGCCATTGTAAAGATAGGCTACAGGTAGGACCAGAAGCAGCAGTGCTATGAAAGTGCCTATAGGAACGCATGCATTCATTATTAGTATGGTAGCTGGCACAGAAGTTGTAGAAACCATATGGTTGCCTGATATCCTTATGTTTAATCCAAAACTGGTAAGAATGCGTTCTACAATCCAAGCATTAGCCGCAGTAAAACTGTTGCCGCTTAGGGTTATAGGAAGCATTATTAGTGGCGATGCAAATATGCTGTACACTATCAAAAATTTCAATCTTTTCAATCCATTTTTTCCAAAAATTACAAATACTAGCATGGCAAGCTCAAACGGTAGCATCAAAGCATCAATCCTGAACAAGCCAAATGCGTAGCCAGTCATTCCTCTTAGTATTACAATTGCCAAGAAGAGCAACAATAGCATTAAAATTCCCAAAACTATGTTTTTGTTGGACCTTTCTATTTTAAGCTCTTCCTTGTAAGAGAATAATATCGTTGCAAATATCATCAGCATTGGTATTATTATGTAAGATGAAGGGTTTGTATCTTTTACATCCATTCCTGTTATTCCAATATTTACTGATGAAGCTATTGCAAAAGAGACAAAGAGTACAATAAACCCTAGGGTCTTTTCATTCATTCCATCATCTTTCGTCCTCAGCCGAAATGGGCTTCATCATATTTCAGCAGTTACTCTTTTCTTCATTGGACATATATTATTATATTTAACTTTAAAATAACTATTGCTTTTGCCAATATTGTGATGAGGTATGAATTACAAGTTTATAGAGCACACTGCAGATATCGGTTTCGAGGCTTATGGCAACAGCTACGGCATGCTTCTGAAAAACTCCTATTCTGCTTTGTTTAGCATAATGTGCTATGTAAAAAGGATAAAGCACCGCGTTTCTGAAGGCTTGGAGAAACCACTATCATACGAATTCTCGCTTGAGGACAAAGATATTAGCTATCTTTTGTGGAGGTCTCTGCAAGAATCTATATCGCAAAGCGATGCCGAAGCAGTTTTCTTTTATTCGGCAGAAGCCATATCATTGAAAGGCTCTGAAACCGGCTTTAAAGTAGATATAACTCTTATGGGTGTTCCTAAACGGCCGGAATTCGCTAAGCTCGATGTAAAGAGCATGACTTTTTATAATTTCAGCATTGGGAGGAGCAAGACCGGACTTCTTACATTGACTGCAATAGTAGATATATAATATATAAAGCCAAAAAATCCAAAAAATCCTGCAATCAATTTATAAATTTGCGTGCAATATAAAATATGGCAAATTTTGCACAAAAGGATTTAGAGAATGGTTTAATACTAAATAGATACTCTTTTTATGAAAATTTTAACTCCTTAAAAGAAGAGAATCGCCTTGCCCTTGTGCTATACAAAGATAAAGCTTCTGACATAACTTTCGGAGTGCTTGAAAGCGTGCCTTCGGGCTATGAAGAAGCATTCATAGATATAAGCAATTCGAGCAGGAAAAATGAACGGCCGGGAGAGCCATTATCCCAGAGTGTGGTATCAAAAATAATATCACAGATGGAGAAAACAGGCACCGAGCTTGATTCTGAAAAGCTTTTATCATTATATGCTGACAGCCTTGGAGAAAACAATTTGAATGAACAGGCACATATGCTATTTTTTGTGGTAGCTCCTATCAGCCTTGTAATGCGTATGCAGGAGGAAAAATTTGGATTTGCTTCACAGGAGAGGTCTACAAGATATGTGGATTTTATAAGCTATTTTGTTCCAGAGTCTATTTCAGCAATATCCAAAACTGCTTATTCAAAAGCGGTAACTGTGGAGGCAGAGGCAAGGAAGCTAGTAATGCAATATTTTGTGGATGATATTTCCAGCAAGCTTTCTGCAGAAATGAAAAAACGTTTGGAAGAAAAAGAAATCGAAACTTTGGTGGTTCCAAGTGCAAGAGATATATCAAGAAGCTTTGTCAGCTTTTCAAATTACACCGTAGCCTTCTTTTCGGTAAACGAGGCAATCTTTAAGAGAATGTTGCAAAAGCTTTCTGTTGTCAATACAGAGCCTGCCAAAATCCTTCGCAAGGAAATGAAAGAATACCATGAAACCTTCCATCCCCTCCTTTCAAAGCATCAAGACGGCAGCGATCTGCAGAAGCTAAATGAGGAAAATTATCGGGAGCCTTTTAGAAAAATATACAACAAAAAGATCGACGCTTTTAGTGTTTTCTCGTTTTCTTCTGCTAAGGTTAAAATAAGTGATTTAAGCAGTACTGAGGACCAGATTCTTGGCAGCATAGAACAAGAGTTTAAAGTAAATGCCTTAGCTGAGATCTCTAAAATATCAAAAATGCGCAAGAACAGGCACGATCTCCTATTTGATACTATACTTAATAGGGGAGAGATAATTGTAGAAGTAAATAGGGTAAGTGCCGCTACAGCAAGAGATTTATGCAGGCACCGCTCGATGTATGATACGCGCTTTGAGGTTTCGGACGGTTTTGATAGGCAGGAAAAATCGAATCAAAGCTATATAGAACCATATTTTGTGCTGGATGATAGGCTTTTGTCAAGCAGAATAAAGCAGATAGCAATAAATGCAATAAAAGAAGCAGTAAATTCCTATAACATTGTTGTTGATGAGGGGTATGCAGATTCAGCTGTAAATCTCCTCCCAATTTCTATAGGTGGAAAGCTTTTCATGAGGGGCAGCCTTGCTTCTTTTATATACATGATTGAAAACCGTACAACAAAGGAAGCACATCCAGAGTATCGGAATATAAGCATGCAAATATTGGAAGGTCTAAAACATATATATCCAACCATATTTAGAGAATTCGAAGTAAAGACTGAAAAAGCCGCTTCATATCTTTCAAGAAGTTTCGAAAGGTCAAGCTCTTCATTTAATTTATTAAATCTAGAAAGAGGTGTGGCAAAGCATAACCAAAACTAAAAATATAAATTATGGAAATCTCCCTGTAGGAAGCTACCTTTCAGATATAGAAAGGCTCGGCTATAAATATTTTAGTATAAATATAGAAGATAGCACATTTGTAGAAATCCATGGCAAAAAAATAACAAAAGAAGCGATAAAGATCATGGAAAGTAATGGATTTAGGCTTTTATCGCTTCATTTAGATAAAACTGTTTCTAAAGCTCTGTTTGTCTATTCTGAGAATAGCAACGCAAAAATCCGTGATTAATTATTGAAGCCGAGCAGCAAGTAAATGGTATTGGTATTCTTTCAAAATCTTTGTTGCTTTAGTTCTGCAAAGCTAGATTTTGACATGTGCAGCAGCCAGCCTACATTCCAAAGCAAGAGAAAAATCCTAAATTCCCGTGAAAATTAGGCACGTTACAATCAAAGGATTTCTTTTCTTACAATTTTTAACATTAATTATTTTTACAGAACTCAAAAAAGCAATAGGAGAAGAGTATACAGTAGAGGAGATTTTACTTACAATGCAATGCGTAACCTAAAGTGTAAAGTTTATGAAAACGATCTAATTGTAGATGAATTAACAAAGGATCAGAAGGAAATACTTGAAAAATTAAAAATCCTCGTGCCTAAAAATCTGGGAATTTAGGAAAACATATTTTGTTTGTTCATACACCTTTATTTATTGTTATTGCTTATGATGCAGAGCCTTTTTATGTATTGCTTTAACCTATTAACTACTTTTAATCTAATATAAAATGTACATAAATGCCTAAGTAAGCTTAGAAAACAAGAAGTGCGAATGCCGGGATTTGAACCCGGGTTTCTGCCTTGGCAAGGCAACGTCCTACCAGGCTAGACTACACTCGCCTTTTTACGTATATATTTTATCTTCTTCTTTAAAAGTTTTTTGGTATATCAAATGTTTACCAATATAAAGTAAGCCCCAAGTCCTATGCATATGCCCAACAGCAAAGGAGGTATTGCAGGAAGCGCTCTTTTATATTTTCTTAGTATAAACATTGTTAGAGTCAAGCCAAGTATTGCCCCTAAAATAACTGCAATAGAAATATCAAAATTGAAGAAAGAGCTATAGGCAGATACCGCAACCATCAATGGCATAGCCATGTCTCCATTGCCAAGCGCGGTCGATGCAGCGAAGGGAACGGTTCCCTTTGGTATTGCTTCAAATATCCTTTTGTTTGGAGACTCTTTCTTTTCTTTTTCGTACTCTTTTATATATTTTTTATCAACTTGTGCTTCTGGTATTGCTTCTATCTCGTTTATGGATACCATCATTGCAAGGTTTAGTTTTACTGCTGCGTTTGCAAATGCTACCATATGCTTTGTTACAAAAACTGATATAAAATCGTATACCGCCAATAGCGCCATAAATATAAGCGCCATCTGAAAAGTGAATGTCATGCCAAGGATAAGCCCTAGGCCCAACGATGTAATCATAGCAGTTGCATTTCTTAATGATTTATATTTATTTTTTAGTATTATCATAGCTATTCCGGCAAGCAAAGGAATAATATAGCTGTAGCCGCCAAGATCTCCATAAACGAATGCAAAGGCGTTTCCATAGGGTATGTTTATTATTATCCCAACAAGATAAAATGTTGTTATCAGTATTAAGTACCCTTCTATTAGAAAGAAAATCTTTTCGCCATGGTAAAATTTGAAAAGCAGCATCAAGAATACTATAGAAGCCACAATTACAACAATGTAAGTATATATACTTAACCCATATCCCTGAAGGCTCATATTCTCATATGTTGCTCCAGAATACGCTCCTATTGCGATAAGCAACCCAACAAATTGCACAAGCGTGAACAGTACTACTATCTGTATAAGTTGCCTGTATTCTATTGTCCTTTGTGTCAAATGATCACTCAGATTCGTGTTTTACAACTTTTACTATCCCTGCTTTTGGCATATATATATCTCCGCTTTTTTCAAGTTCTTTAAGGTATTTTTCTATTGTTGCGCTATCAAGCCCTTCTTTTGTCGCTTCTTCATTTACTCTTTGCAGCTTTGCGCTGCCCTCTTTTTCTTCTAGATTCTTTATTACAGAAAGTAGCGTATTGAGCTTATCCACTTTCTCCCTTGGCATATTGGTCATAATTACATCTATGTCGACCCTGCCAGAACTGTCAACTGCAAGCGTTTTGAACATGAATTCTGTAAGATTTATTGCCCTGTCAGCATCCATCAACTCTACGGTATTTGATAGCCTTGTCTTAGCGCTAGCTTCTGCTAGCCTTATAAGCCCTTCAATCTGCCTAGGTGTTATTGGCGTTGCCCCTTGCATGCGCCCTATCTTTCTCAGGCTGACGTAATATTCTTGTATGCGTTTTGAAGCTTCGTCTGTAAGCCTTGGAGATATGCTGCTTCTCGCATAAGCGATAAACTTTCTTAGAAGGTCGAAGTTTATGACAGGCTTTTCTACCTGCTCATATTCGGATATGTTTGCTATCTGTGCACCTGCAGCCTGGTGCTGCAAAAGTATGTGCTTTGCTATGCTGTTGTCTACCCCCTCATCCATTATATCTCTTATAGGGAATATTAAGTCGAATCTTGAAAGCAGGGTTGGGGGTATATTGAACTGCTCTACTGGGTAAATGTGTGGATCAAATCTTCCATATTTTGGGTTAGCTGCCGCAAGAACAGAAGTTTTTGCATTGAATGTTGCTATTATACCTGCTTTGGCAACACTTATCGTTTGGGATTCTAGTGCCTCATGAAGCGAAGCTCTATCCTCTTCTGAAATTTTGTCAAATTCATCTATACACACTATACCCCCATTTCCAAGGACCATGGCGCCTGCTTTTAGTGTCCACCCTCCTTCTGCAAAATCGTCTCTTTCCGCAACTGCAGTCATGCCTCCTCCGGTTACTGATTTTCCGCTTACATATATCCCTTTTGGAACCAGCTTTGACACTGCTTGTAATATTCTAGTCTTTGCGCTGCCAGGATCTCCTATAAGCAATATGTGTATATCGCTTCTTATCAATCCTCCATCTACCAGGGTTTTGCCTTGTGTGCCTCCGAATAACTGAAGCACAATAGCCTGTTTTATCTCATTATGCCCGTATACAGATGATACTATAGAACTTGCTATTTTTTCGAATATTTTCGGATCTTTTGCAAGCTCTTCTATCTCTCTTTTTTCTTCATCATTAATTTTTATGTCGCTGAAATCCTTCTGTTTCGGGATTACTGAAACAGTATCAAGGAATGTTGTAAAAAGCGTAGGCTCGTCTTTTCCCTTTGCATTTTTTCTAGGCCTGATTCTAAGTACGCCAGTAATATCTATCCTATCTCCTGGCAAGATCGTGTTTACTAAATCGTCTTCTATCCATACCTCCAACTGCCATGTCGGCGTACTGCCCCTTAATTTTTCTAAAGGATCTTGTATAGCCATTTTCTGCATATTTATAAAAGTAGAATTCTCATTATCCTGTTTCATTGACTTACGCTTGCATTGTGGACATATTTCAGGTACAGGATCACTGTCTACTCTTACCTTCTGCACATAGCCGCAATAGCTACACTTATACATTCCTATTTTTACTTTAGGTATTATTTCTGACCTTTTAATTACCAATCCATCTAAAGTAATAAGTTTTCCTATTTGCATAGCTCCAACATCTTGAACTAATGGGACGTTAAGCGTTTGGCCAAAAAATCTTACATGTGGTTCAAACCCCTCCCTTATGACATCGATTAATTTTGTCTTAAGCGCTTCGTTTGCAACTTCAAGTATATCGTCTGGTTTTTCCAAGAGCTCAGCGCTAAGGCTAGGTTCAAATGCCTCCAAATTCTTGATATCTACCAAAAGGCTTCTCTTATCAGGAAAACCTATTGCTAAATCTCCTATCTCGTCTTTGTAATATGCATCAAAGAATTCATCAAACTTCTGGATAAGTTCGTTCTTTACAATGTCATCCATTAATATCGCTACATATTTCTCAATTAAAATATTATAATCTTGCCTATTTTATTTTTATAATATTAAAAGCAAGTTGTTTAAGGATTATAAACAAACCATTATCTCTTATAAATTGTAAGGTCTATATAAAAGCAACTTTATATTTCTTGCTTACAAAATAATACTAAAAATGCCTCAGTGGTGTATTGGCTGCACGGGGGACTGTGGATCCCCAAGACCGGGTCCGATTCGTTTGCGGAAATCCCGGCCGAGGCCTTTTTATTATGATCTGCTAATGTATAATATTGGTTCTAATAGCATTACAACAAGATGTAGATATGTCTGTATTAATACCGCGAAAAGTATTTTTTGTAAAAGGCTCGGGTGTTGCAAAAATGCAGCTTCTTTCATTCGAGCTTGCCCTTAGAGAGGCAGGCATACAAAGGTATAACCTTGTGCCTGTTTCTAGCATACTTCCGCCAGGTTGTGAAATTATACCTGCCAAAGAAGGGCTTGAACTGCTGCCATCTGGGTCTATCCTGTTTCTAGTACTCAGCAAAGCATATACTAATACATATATGCAAAGAATAAACTCCGTCGTAGGCTGCGCAGTTTCAAATGACAAGAAGCAGTATGGTTATCTAAGCGAATATGAAAGCACAAACGAGGCAGAATCTACGGCAATAGAGAAAGCAGAAGCTATGGCGTTTTCAATGCTCTCCTCTATATCAGATAAAAAGCTTAGCTTAGAGAGTACAACTAAAAAAGAGGCTAAAAAGTCCAAATCCTCCAAATTTGTCACAACTTCTAGTATCTCAAGTTCAATTATATTGAAAGAGAAGAATAAATGGGCATGCACCGTATCTGCAGCCTGTTTTATAGTGTGATACATATCTATACTTAAATTTTTTATTTAAATATAAATAGATGACCATTAGAAGCGTTCTCCTAGAGACTTATGCCGCTCTTGCCGCTGTGTTACTTTTAACGTTTATTATAGTTTATTACCTATTCTATTTTTTGCAGATCGGAGTTTTAGGCTCTTTTTTGATATCTATACTTATATTAATGTTTGAATGGTTCATTCAGCCTTATATAATAAAAGATATAACAAAATTCCACTTTTTGGGAGATAAAGAGTATCCAGAGCTCCAAAAAACAGTGGACGCACTTTGTATTAAAGCAGGAGTTAAAAGGCCAAAACTTGCAATTGCTCCATCCCGCCTGCCTAACGTATTTATCTTTGGCAGAAGCAAGTCAAATTCCATTTTGGTTGTAAACGAAGGTACTTTAAGCCTTTTGAGCAAGGATGAACTTAATGTAGTACTTATGCGAGAATTTTACTACTTGGAACACAATGATATTTCAGCAATTACTACCTTATCATTTTGGCCTACTTTGACATTTTTTGCAGCAGGAAGCCTAATATTATACGATCTTAATTATGGCGAAAATCCCAGGTCCAACCGCGATAAAGTATACATATTTGCATTGGTGGGGCTTCTTACGTTTATACTTTACGTATTGACATTGCCATTTATATCTATTGTTTCTAGGAAGAAGGTGGTGCTTGCAGATGAATATTCTGCTACTGTTTTGAGAAGCCCTGAAAATTTGTCGACAGCATTGATTAAAATAACGATGTTCAATGCCTCGTTTTCAAATGCGAGAGTATCTTCTACATCTACAAAATTTCTATCTTTGATAGACTATTTCACAGCGATTAAGGATTCAAAAGAACTTCTAAGAAATAAAGAGGAAATAAAAAAAATGCTTTCTTCAAGCACCGCAAACTATATGTTTAAGAGTACTAGAATATCTGAGGCAAATATGTGGTATACAATAAACAGCCTATTTTCTACGCATCCAAAGACCTTTGTGCGTATTCAGAAGCTTTACAAATTAAAGTTAGATTTTGACAAGGACTTAAAATATTGAATAAATAGTTAATCTACATCTATCTATTTCTATACTTTTAACACATTTATGTTAAAACCGCGTATACTTAAAGCAAAAATATCGTAACTCTTGTTAATTTATTGCTATTTATAATCAAAAGAATTCTTTTAATCCTTGCTTTATAGGTTTGGCTTTAACAGACAACTGGCAGAGCTACTTCCATTCATTAGCTTTATTCCTCTATCAATCATTATGCTAATATTCATATTATACCAAAATGCTTAAATATTTATTTAAGTAAATAATTATATACTTTTATATACAAAGTGATACTATGATAAAAGAAAATAGAGATAAAAAGAGGCAAACAAAGAAGATTTTGTTTTCTACTCTATCTATAAACCTGCCTGCTGCACTTGTGCTTCTTGAATCTTCTGGAATATTTCAAACATTGGTGTATATAAAAGACGCACTCTCACAAATAGGCCCGGCAATAAGCGCAATATTATTCATATCAGCTGGCATATTTTATGCAGTAGGCCAGCTTATGCCGTATGACAAAAAGGCAAGTTTCCACACTACTGCGATAAACCTGATAATTGGGGCCATAGTAGTGGGCATAATGAGCGTAGCTGCAACATCCTTGGCAGTGGCTTCAACCCATCTTTTAAGCAACATAAGTGTGCAGAATTCATCTATTTAAGATATAAGTAGGCCTTGCAATGCAACCAGTCCCTTTTCAATTTCCTGGTTATGAAATAGCAGTTATGCTAGTTGCGGTTACTATTGCAGTATTTGGCATAGTGCTTGGGCTAGGTTATGCCTTTAATGATAAGCGCATGAAAGAGTTTGCTCAAGAAGAAATTTTTACTGCTTTGATTAATGGCGTGATTATAGGTACTCTGATAATTTCCTTTTCTCCTGGTGGCATATTTTCCAGGCTTGTAAATAATATGGTAATAAACTCCAATATAACTGCACAATGCCCTTCGTACGAATCCTCAAATTATGCAATATGTTTTGCCAGCAGCTTCCTTATCGGTAATGGCATCGATATAAACAATGTACATTATACCTCGCTTCTTTATCTTTGCTTGGAATCTATGCTTGCAATGTCTGGCTTGTATGTTGCTCTAGGTATACTAGGGGGCATTAAAGTGAGCGCCGTTTTTATTAGCTTCTCTCTATCTTCAGTATTCCATCCAATGCTAGGAATATTAAGCAATGCGATGGAGCTCCTTGCATCTTCCTTAGTGAGCATATATGCTCAGGCAATATTGCTTCATTTTATAGCTGTGACTTCAACAACTGTGCTAATGCCTGTAGCAATAGTCCTTCGTAGCTTTTATTTTACAAAAAGGCTAGGTGGCGCAATATTGGCCATAAGCATAGGGCTGTTTGCTGTTTTACCCTTGACATACCTATTTAATGCCCAACTTATTTCTGAGTATGGTACCAGTACACTATCATACCAAATGCAATCAATAAGTTCCAATATAGAATCATCGACAAATCAGATCATTTATTATGGAGGAAAAGCAAACTCGAGTAGCATAGTCGGCAGCGCAATAAACAGTGCTATGTCTTACTATCAAGATCTGCAGAATATCCTGCAACCTGTTTTTAGTTTTATTGCTCTTGTCTGTATAGAAGTTTTTTTCTTGCCTATATTCAGCATAATACTTACGGTAATATCAATAAGGGAGCTTGCCCGTCTGATGAATTCAGAGGTTTCTTTCGGCAGATTGTTCATTTTTTGAATCTTTATATAAGTAGTGGAAATATGAAGTGGTTGAATGAAAGGTATTGAATTATATGCGATAATAGCAATAAACACCTTGCTTTTCTTGCTATCTATTCTAACTTTTAACGCTTTTGCAGTCTCCTTTGAAGGCTTTGTATTTTTATGCAGTATAATAATTTATAAGGCCTGGGACCTTATATACGCGATAATGCTTAAGAAGTCTAAAGCAATCGAAATAATAGGCAATAGCAAAATATACGGAAGCAAGTCTGTTCTGGTTAGGCGGTCAAATAATAAATTTATTGCAACCTGCGCTTCATACATAAAAATCTCTAACTCTTTTTCTGAATTAAATAAAGACGCGTTAGAGAAAATAATATCAAAACTTGAAATTCCGTTTAAGATCTCTTTAGTTGTGCATTCAGTAGATTCGAATAAAATTCTCGAAATGCTAAAAACAAAAAAGAGAATGAAAGAGATACAATATTCTAGCCTCGAAAATGCGCCTGCCAAAGGTAAAAATTCTGATAAAATAGCAAAGCTCAAAGCCGAAATAGCCGCGCTAGATAGTGATATAGCCCAGATCGTTGGAGGGGCAAAACCCCTTAGTATTGCTTATTATGTGTTGACTTCTGCAGTATCAGAGAGCAGGTTTCATGCTGAAGAAGAAGCTAAGCTAAACATCAAACGCCTGTCTAACGAATTCAGTAGTATACTGAATTCCAGTGCAATTATATTAGAAGGTGCAGATTTAGCTAGGATAGCAGAAATAGATTCAGGAATGGTAAAATGAAAATGCAACCATCAAATACTAAGCAGGTGCAAAAGTGCTTTCCAATATTCAGGATGTCTGATCCAATCTTAAGAGAATTTGCAAGTACTTCCTTATACGTAGGAAATACATGCACTTACAAGCTTCCATTTTATATAAATCTGGAGGATTGCATAAATCCGCACATATCTATAGTAGGAATGAGTGGATCTGGCAAGACCTTCTTAGCAAAATCCCTTCTTATAAGAGCCATAATAGAGGCGGGTTTTGGTGCTACTATATTAGATTGGACTGGAGAATACTCTAATGCAATAAATATGCTTGGTGAAAAGTCGATAGATGTAAGCAAGGAACGGGGCGGTATTCTTGATCTTTCAAAAAGTGTTGCTTATATAAAAGATGCCATAACAGAAGCTATAAGTCTTGATAAAGTAGAATCCTTGCAGTTAGAAAAAATTTTAAACGAAATCCAAAAACCTGCTACCTTAGCATATATTACAAACAACGCAGAGAATAATGCATTTTATACATTATCATCTAAGTTGAAAAGGCTTTCTGGAATATCTATATTCGACAGCGTCTCAACTTTTGATTCTAGATCAATATTAGATGGCCTAAAGTGCATACTGCTGGCGAATCTCAAGAACGATTTCCAGAAAAGTGTCTCTGCAACGCTTTTGCTCAAAATTGCTATAGAGCAGATGCATTCAAAGGGCAGTTCCAAAGTCAATCGTATACTTATTATTGATGAAGCATGGAAGTTGTTTAATTCTAGAACTCTGCTTTCAACACTTTTTAGGGAAAGCAGGAAGTATGGAATAAGTGTAATCATAGCAACGCAAATAATGAAAGATATATCAAATGAAATAATCGCGAATTCTGGCACTCTTGTTGTATTCAAAATGCAAAATATCTCTGATTATGATATACTGATAAAAAATGGGATAATATCAGAATCCGATATTAACAGGATACGATCCCTTCCTGTTGGCGGCTGTCTTGTATATTCAAATTACAAATATGAAGGCACAACAAAGAAAGCTTTTATTGAGAAAGTTCAAGGCTTCGATTTTGAAGTTTATACGTTAAAAGGGGATAAAATGGACTTTTATATAACCTACAAAAAATTTATGGAGACAATGGATAAATTGGGTTTTGACAGGTCAATAAAAAGCAAAGTCCTAGAGAACTTGAGCCGCCACGATTCATCTATATTGCTTGACGAATTTGTCAAGGATTTGATGGATTCCAACTTGGGAAGGGAAAGCATCGTACCATTTTTGAGGATATTGGGAATACCAGATAAAGAAATAGTGCGTGCTTACTCTATAGCTAGTGGTGTTGTTATAGAACCCAGGTGATGAAACGAAAGAGCCTATCCTGCAGCGCACAATTCTATGCAAAATATCGTTAAAATCCAGCCTTGCTTCTATTGAAAAGGCAATGCTACGCTTTCCAAATGTTGAACTTGTGAGCGAAGGTTTTGTGTATACTTTTGAAATAAACGATTCGCTGCCGGCAACTGTAGAATTTAGTAAATCATTAGCGTCATACAAATATAAAGAAAGGTACAAACGCAATGTGCCAAGGATATTGCATTTAGGCAGATTTCTTTCAATACTTGCATACCTCCAAGAAGAATTTGATACTATGCTGCCATCATTGTATGAAGAGATAATTGAGGTTGCTATAGACTCAAAAATGCAAGTAGATACAAAAACACTATTACCTATAGAGCAAAAGCTCCAGGAACTTTCAAGCATAAATTTCAAGATTTCGCACTATTACATGAAATCAGAGAACGCTAGGAAGGCAGCATTAGAAAAAGCGGAAAAGTATCATCACCTATGTAATAGAATCGTGTCAAATGCTAGTATTAATGGAAATATGAGCTTAGAGGCACTTTCGAAGCTTTTTGGAGTTGAAAAAGAAACACTATCTAGATTAATAGAGCGTGATAAAAATGACTGAAATGTTTGGCTTATTCTACATACTACTTGGAATAGCATTCTTTTTTCTGCTCAAGTTCTTTGGGGATCTTCATGAAAAAAACACAAAAATCCAAATAATTTACACTAACACACTACCAAAATTAGCAGTCATAGAAAAAACTAATATAACTGGCATTATTGCAAATATGCAATCTAAAATAAATGCCAATTATATTGTAAAGGATGCATGCATAAATATAAATGAATTCTCGCGCATATTGGAGGATGAGACAGGTTTTCAAGTATCTGCAGATGAAGCAAAACTTTGCTTAGAAGCAGTTTTGGGTAAAGATCGTATATTCAGAAATTACTTCTCCAGCTCTAATAAATATCCTGCCTGGCAGATGGTAACCCAAAGTTTGCTTTGTGAATCCTTAATATTGCAAGAAAATTTTAGCTTTCAAAAAATAAAATCTCTAGCTAAGATTATGCCTGCCTATAAAATAATTTTTGTCAAGGATCTTACAGAAAAGGATCCAATAAAATTAGCTAGGTTTTCTGTAGTGCTTCCAGATCTAGAAAGCATTATGAAATTCAAGCTTATTTCTTTAGGGTGTTCAAAAAATAGCGCAGCAATCTCTTTCATGTACCTTTCTAGCTTTATAAAGGTGTTAAACTTATGATATTATATTTTCTCATAATGCCTTTTTTGTTCTTTGTTACTTTTTTCCTGCCTTTGCTTGTAGAATTAAAAATTTTTGGAGTTATACACAAGCTCCCAACTCATGTGCTTTTGTATCTGTTTTTAGTAGAAATGCTTTGTATTTTACTAATTAGATGGTAATATGCATATGAAAAACGCTTACTATATGTATTCTTATAAAAATAGATTGTATGCAGCTATACATATAGCTATGATCTTGCTTTCAAGTGCCGTAATGCTTTTATCGATTAGACAAGCATTGCATTTTTTTGCTCTTTATAATATCAAAATATTTTTAGAAGCAATATGCTTTGTTGCCATTTCTCAATTATTATTTGCTATTGCGAAGAGAAGAAGCTTTTTTGAAGCAATAAATGCATTTGACCTTTTTTATTTCCCAATACTAATAGTGTCAATTCTTATGGTGGTTTGTTATGCTTAGTTTTTTTAAGATTGTTGCGAAGCCTCATGCAAATTCAGGTTACGAAAAAATTTTTGATATTGTTGGAGATAACTCGTTTGGAATTGTTATAGACCTTAAATCAAAGTCTGGTTATATTATTATTGATAGCGCTAATCCACTTGAAAAAGTAGAAAAAATCCAGGCTGTAATAAATGGACTAAAACTTGCAGAAAGCCCCCCAATAACAGCAAATTGCAATTTTGAGATTTTTTCTGTTTTTAGAAACATTGATTCCGTTAAAAATACAATAATATCTGATCTGTATAATATGCCAAGTAATGGGCTACTTATGCTATTTTTTATACCTGTCAGTATTTCGGAAGCGGAAAAAGAAAAAAAGGATATAGAAGACCAGCTTGAAAACTATTACTCAAGGCTAACAAGATCTGATAGGCAAAAGTTCTTTGGTTCCGTAATAACTTATCAAACAGACAGCTTTAAGGATTCAGATGAAAGCCTGTTTTTTAAGCAGCTGATTAATGGCTTTACATATTCTTTTACAACTAATAACCTTCTTTATAAATTTTTTATAGTTTTAGCTAATTCTGACGAATATATGCTTTCACAGATAATTTCTAGATTCATAATAATGCAAAGAAAGCATATGGCTTCAGATATAACCTCTTGTATATACGCGCTTAAATCTATCAACGCAATTCCCTTTTCATCCTTTTATCTTCAAAATTTTATTTCTCTTCCTGATGCAGAGACAACAAACTATCCGATAGAAACATCTGTACCATCTATTTCGGATGGAATAAGCATAGGCGAGTTTCTTAGAAACGGCGTCTCCTTGTCTGGTATCCATGTAAAAATTGCACCATCGTCGTTTAATTTGGGGTTTATAATAACTGGTTTGCCTGGTTCTGGCAAGACCTTTGAGGCAATGTCAATAATAAGCCAAATTCTCGATTCAACGGAAGCTAAGGTTGTTATTATTTCTCCAAGCCATGAGTGGAACTCTTTTGCGATAGATAAAGGCATCAAAATAATAAGACTTTTTGATAATTCTACAAAAATAAATTTTTTCAATTGCCCAATAGATAGCAAAGAGAAGTTTTATGAAGATCTTGCCCTCCTCATCGCGACAGCTTCACATTCTGGCCCTTATCAAGATCCTATAGAAAAATGCCTCCTTAATGCTTTCCGATTCGCATACTCTTCTACATATACTCCAAATCCAACTGTAGTCTATTCTTATATAGAAGATTCTATAATAAAATTCCACGGAAAACGTACTAATACCGGGGTAAAATACACTAAACATGGAGAAAATATAAGATCAAGCCTTGAAAATCTAAGGAGTATCCTTAGCCGATGGGAGTACTCTTCACCTAGAGGCCTTGATTTTTCTGATACTATCTCGCACAGCGTAGTTTTTGATTTGTCGAATGTAAGCGGTTCTTTCAAGCCGTATATATATGCGCTTATATTAAATCAAATCTATTCAATCTCTTCGCAATTCGATAATGAAGGGGATAACAGTCTACGGCTTATTATATTGATAGAAGAGGCGCAGATTCTTTTCGATCAGGATTCTAATGCCGCAATAGAAGATCTTAAAAGAAGGATTCAAGATTTTAGAAAGCAAGGTATAAGTTTAATTTTGATAACTCATTCAATTACAGATATAAGTGTAGAAATAAGAAGGTTATGCCAAAACAAGTTGTATTTCAAGCAACCATCTGATGTTGCTTCTCTAGCAGCAAAAGATTTTGTATTCTCGTTCGCCCAAGATACAGACATTGTTTTAAAGCTTAAAAATCTAGATTCAAGAATAGCTGCATTTTCTTATGTTGTAAAAGATGCAAACACAAAGCGCTCCCACGATGCTTTATTTGTCAAAACAGAAGAGTTCAATATAAAAAAGTCACAAGTTCCTTATTATAAAGCCAAGCATCCAAATAATATTAAAGTTCTGATATCTCTAATTTCTGACAATTCTGAAAAATCTTTAAAAGCCTTGGATTCTATTTCTTGCATTAAATTTGTTTATCTAGGTGAAGAAATTTCTTCATTTAGCTTTCCTTTTGTTAAGATCGAGCAGAAACTACTTAAGAATAGAATGTATGATACTTTCTTATATGATAAAAAAGGCAGACAAATTAAAAAATGGTCATTTTTAGCAAAATATAAAGAGATAACTATAAAAATCAAAGATGGAAATATAGATTTCACAGCATAGATATAATAGACAATCTTTATAATATACAAAGCGTTTTGTGATAAGTTGAAAATAGCTCTTTATTAGCTACATTTAGTAACATAAAATACATGTAGGAGTTATCTTGTATAAAAAGATACATGCTAAATGTGAGTTAGTTTATTAATAATATAAACTATCTTATTATAATTTTCAATTATGTTGTTATGGCTAGCTTTGTTTTTAACCCTATTAACATATGCGCTATAATTAATATTAGAAAAAGTATACGCAGCAGTACTTACATTTTCATATCTAGATAGTTCCCCATTTACTTTATATATACCATATGACTGATTTTCGCATACGGCAGTAAGTACACCTATTCCTGTGCTATTACCTATAAGCTTAATAATTTTGCATGATGATGGGAATGATATAGACTTGCAAACTCCATTACCGCATGCTACTTCTAGCACGGTAAAAGTATTGTTAGTTGTAATATTATAAAAAAATGTGAAATAGGAGGCATTAGAGTAGGATCCTGTCTCTACTTTAGAATATTTTGGTGGATTTATTCCTATTCCTGTTATATATAATGCAGGCTCATCGGAATAGTAATTATTGTTTTTTGTAATGCCTATCATAGAATTAGTGTTTGAAACATTTGGTAATAAATTTGATGCAATATTTTCATTATTGCTTTCTGCAAATATATAATAATTGCACCCATTTTTAAGGTAAAGATTTGATGAGTTTATCGAAGCACCATAAGTGCATACATATAAAGGCATTTGAATCTGCTCAGGTATAATAGATGTAGTAGAAGATGTTGATGTTGAAGTTGTAATGCTTGTTGTAGTCTGTGCATAACTGCAATAAAATCCTGTAGTGCCTGTTCTGCATCTTGCACTAGCATTGTAAATTAAATATGGGCATTGTGTAGGGCAGTTTATTGCTCCTGGATAATCTAAACAGAAATTGGTATAACACATATTTATTGTTGTATAACTACTGGTTGTGGAGCTTGTAGTTGATGTTGTCATATATGTTGTTGTAGGAAGAATAGATATTGTAGTAGTCACGGGCATGGTTGTTGATGTTGTTGTAGACGTTGTGGTTGTTGTAGAAGTCGTTGTTCCTTCAG
>JBMFSF010000002.1:0-29931 GCA_049967695.1 Candidatus Micrarchaeia archaeon | reverse complement strand
ATGCATGAAGATCTATTGGGTGTTGTGGTATTGTGGTTGTTGTTGATGTTGTTGTAGACGTTGTGGTTGTTTTATATGTGTAATTGGTTGATTGATTGCTATAGCAGTAATAAGAACTATATCCATTAGGGCAAAATTTTTGATTTGGAGCATAAGCTAAATTTGGGCAATTTGTAGGGCATTTTATGCTTTGGAAAGGATATACGCAGAAGAAACCACATCTAGGTGTTGTAAAACTACCTATTGGCTGCGGATTTATGGTTGTTGTTGTCCAATAAGTTACTCCAGCAAAGCTTTCAACTTCTAAGTATACTAATACTATTAATATTATAGCAAGGTTAGCAAAACGCATTATTTTCTGCTTAAATCTAACATCAATTGACATTTTGTATTCACTTTCTACCACAACTTATAATAAATATTTAAATATTGGGAAATATTTAAAGGTATGTTAATTGGGTGCTGCTGATCTAGTGAGAATTTATCAACAAACTTTAGCTTTTTAATAACACTTTGATTTTTATTTACCTAACTTTTGAGCAGTTTTTATAATATAGATAATAAATTCAAATAATTTAAATCATCAATCATAAATCTAGATGTCTACTTGAGTTGATAATGTCTGATATAGAAAAAACCTTTTTTGAAAATTACAGGAAAAAAAGTATAAAAATAGTATTTTAATTTTTGTTGATTTCAAAATCTTTATTTTGTCGGGTTATTTACACTTCCTTCAAATAGTATTATTCCTGTATGTTTGTCTATTATCAAAAACAGGAATGATCTATTTGCATTAAATACAACAAATGGGGGCGGCGCCGGAACTGTTGCTACTCCTACTGTAACACCTGTAGCCGCCGCAGCCTCTGTCCCTGTTTCATTGACTCTTATATAGGCACCTTGTACTATATCTGAAACATACAAGCGGTTGGTTTGTGTTATGTTAGCTATTTTGGAGAAATTCGCATTTGTTTTAGAAAACGCATTTTTTATTCCCAAATCATTCAAAAGTGAAATTAAATCCACATGTTTTGTAAAATTGAATTTTGGGAGATGCGCTTCTATTATAAAATTATTACTCATATTTTTTATCAAATTTGCTATACCTATCTGTTTTAAACTAATTAACGCATACCGTAAAGAAGTTCCATTGTTTGGGAGTAAAATAATCATGGAAATATTTCCGCCTTGATAGTCAAGCATCAGCGCTTGGAAAACTGTATTATTATAATAGTAAGCAGTTCTGTCAAATGTATTATTCATCAATGGCACTTTTAAAATACTACCATTTGTTAAATAAAAGTTTCCCAATTTGGTATTATTTTTTGGAAAACTGATGCTCCAGTTGCCCTTGAAATATATTGTGTTTACAAGCACTAGCCTAGTGTTGTTAAGAAAAGGTGAATTAAAAAGTTCTTTTATTTTCTGGTTTGTCTTGTTTAATACCCAATTGTTTATATATTTGTATGTATTTTTGTTATTTATAAAGTTTACCAAGTATACATCAGCGTTGTAATATGATAAATTTTCTATAAAACTTTTTTTTATCGAATAATTATTTTGCATCCAAGCCCCATTTGATATGTTCAACGTGCAGAGCGATGGGTTTTGTGAGCTAATTTCGTTGATAAGATACAAGATACCTATATTTGTATTTTGCAATCCGTTGCTTATGTCTAAAGCTTTGCTTATCTGTGAATATGTGGAGCCTGCAGCGCCATTATCTAACATTGCAAGTGTAACATAAAGAGAAAATGGAGAAAAGAATGTGTTATTTGAATTGCTATTATTTAAGATATAAGAATACGTACTAAAAGAAAAATTATTTATCGAATACGAAACACTAATACCTTCGTTTTGCATTGTAATATTTCCTAAATATTTACTACTGCTTATATTTGCTTTTGCATAATTTATTAATATAGGCGTGGCATTAGATAGTGATGAATTATTATACAGATTATATCCTTTTGTAGTATTATGGAAGACAATAAACCCCTTATGTTGAATATAATAGTATTCAGATCCGACAATTAGTATTATTGCAATAATCGCAACATAGTATGCTATTTTTATGCTGTTTTTGTTCATTTTTAATCCACCAAAATACTCAATATAAAATCTATTTTACTTTCCTATTGCTTTTATTGTCTTATATAAATAAAAAGATTCTGCTAGCATAAGATATAAAAACTTAAAAATACAATAATTGCTAACGGATCTGTAGCTCAGCTTGGATAGAGCGGCATCCTCCTAAGGTGAAGGTCGCGGGTTCAAATTAATTATGATTATGAAAATCCCGCCAGATCCGCTTAATGATAACTATGGTGAGCAATTTGCCAAAAAAGTCAAACAAAAAGTCTTCAGAATCTATAAAAGGTCCGGTATTTTTGATAAAACCTGCTTCGAAAATGGCAGGTTTAGACTATTTGCATATCTCTTTGATAATATTAGTGATAATACTTATAGCGGTATCTTTCGCGCTTGCATCATTTAAGCGAGGGATAATAATACAAAATAATACGCAAGCATGTGCAAATTCTATATCTTATCAAAACCAAAATATTACAAATTCAAATGCTGCTTTGCGATCTGTAGAACGCCTTATTGGATCTTACAAAAATACAAATACTTCGTTTGATTTGCTTCCATTTTATACATTAGTAAATGAATCTAATGTTTCATATTCTCCTTTTACTCATTTATGGACTGTTGTAATACCATACATAGATCCGCTTTATTACTATAAAAAATTTTATGTTGTTTCTGTTGTAAATTCTAGTTTTTATCCAAAGTACATAGCTCTTTCAATGCCTATGCCAAACCTTACATCTTCATCATATGTCGCTGCGCCAGGCATTCTAGCAATTAATACGACCCCTTGCTCATCAACATTGCCAATACCAGTGGATATGATATCAGATCCATATGGGCCATACACTATAAATGCGATATATCAAGCCATAAATATATCCAAGGAATACGGAAATAAGATAAACATGAACTACTTTTTCATATTTTCTAAATATAGCGATGAAATGTATAGCCAGTACGGTATAAATGAAACCCAACTAATGGGTAAATACCTTTTCTGTGCTTCTAAACAATCGCGTTTCCCCGCTTTTATGGGAAATTTTACAAAGGTATTTTCAGGTACTCCATTATCTAATCAAATGCTTTATATGATCGCAAATGCATCCGGTCTGAATATGAATAATATGAATAGCTGTTTGAGCACTTCTGCAAAGGCGTTAGCAGATCAGGAAATGCTTGTTTCAGGCATTTACAAAATAATATTTACCCCTTCATATGTAATTAATTGCGAGTATCAAACGATTCCTCCATTTGCGAATCGCACTATAAACTACTCTATACAGCAATATATGATAAGGTAATGATTTAATGCATATAATAGTCGGAATAGATGTTGGCAAAACGGAAGCAGTAGCTTGTATATCATTGAATAAGCAGCTTTTATATGTAGGCCATAAAGATTCTATTAATTTTGAATGGCTGGTTTCTCAGATAAGGAATGTCGGTACTCCATCAATTATAGCATATGACAGAAGCAAAACCACCGAAATAGTGCGGAAAGTTGCTGCATCGTTCAATGCCCGTATTTTTATACCTGATAGTAATCTTAGCATTGAAGAAAAGCGTACAATAGCAAATAAAGTAGGGATTAAAAACCCTCACGAAAGGGATGCATATGCTTCTGCAATCAAAGCTTATAATTCTATTGCCAACAAATTAAACCAATCAGATCATATGGCAAAAGTATACAATAAAAACAGTGATTATGTTAAGGCAATGGTCATACGCAAATATTCTATGAAAGAGGCTTTATTTAGAGGATTTTCTGGAAGACGTTGATATCATGGCTTATACTCATACTTCTGCCCGTAAGGAATTGCTAAAAATCCATAACACTGTACTTGCAAAAGACATAATAAATACCGGCCGTTTGATGCCTTTATACACAATTTTATATCTTTTAAAATATTCACACAAGCGCTTGCATTTTCAAGCAAAGCAAAAAGGATTCAATGCACAGGAAAGCATAAAGCATGAAAAGGTTATCAGCAATATGATAAAAAAACTAAAAACGGATACTATAAACCAAGATGACTTTAAAGAGATTAATAAATATATGCTGCTTGCAATAAAAGAATATGTTGATCTTTTTTATTTGCTTGAACCAAATGACAAATCTAAATATTTTTTAACTACATCTAAACTTTATACTCTTTCTCCAGAGTACAATTTGCTTCTCCTTCCTATAATAATGCAAGATAAAAAGATAGATCGGGACACTATAGAAAAATATCTATTTTCTTCAATCTGCAAAATACCAATAGACGTAATAGCGCATTCATGCAAGGAAATTGTTGATATAGAATTGCTAAAAGCCCAATTGGGTATAAATGATATGCCTGAAGAAGAGCTTATGCAACTTAAAAAGAACCTTAAAATACTTTCCAAGGCAGACAAAGTTAGCTTAAATGCCTACTCTACTGCTTCAGAAGCAATCGACGACTTCATATCAAGTATACTAACGTTTTCAAACGGCTACACTCCAAAAGTATTGGAATATTTGTCATACAAGTTGCCTACCCAGTACAACATAAATATGTCATTAAATAAAATGCTTAGAGAAAGGGTCAAATCCTGAAATTAAATCAATTTTTGTATTTAAGCATTGCAGCTATCCCTCCAAATCCTTCGAAGAACTCGCTGCCGTATTCGCTTTCCTTCGAAATAAAAATAACTTCTACACCGTTTCTGTCTGCCATTCCTATTAAGCCAGAAACTGGGTCTTTTTCTTCCAATATAGTTAAATTGCCCCCACAAGAGTGCTTTTCCTGTCTTTGTTTCCCGACTTCTATTTTCGTAAACTCTTCGCCACAAGTTTTACATTTATACTTTACTTCTGTTATATCTATTTCTTCACTTATAAGCAATTTTGCAACACTATTATTTAGTAGCGCCTCTTTTACTTTCTCGTAGCCGTATACGACTGCCCCGTTCCTGGAGACTTCATTTAAAAATTTTTGTACTATTTCATTTTCCTTTATTATATCTTGATTTACAAGCAAGGACTTGCTTTTTTCAAGTAGCTCTCTTATTCCCATTACTTCGTCAGTATAACCTACATCAAAAACTCCGAGTAGTTTTATCTGATAATTTATTGTTTTTGCCCTTATAAAATCCTCTTTTGCTGGGCCTGGTCCTCCAAGCACCAACCCACTTACCTTTTGATTGTACTTGAAATATATGGAATTTATTGCATCTCCGACTCTACTATAATATTCTCCAATCTCTCCTTCTATTATTCTTGAATACCTTGCTGCAGATTGCCCTCCTTTGCTTATTTTTGAATGGGCATACGAAACCAATTTTTTTTCTATATTGACGTTTGTACCTCTTAGTGTTGCAAGTGTTGCTTCTCTTCCATCCATTACAGCTAGTATATACAAGTCTCCTGCTTTAAGCATATCTTCTATAGGATCTAATAAAAATGATGAATCACATCTGTATATGTTAGCTTTTATTGGTTGGGGCGGCTCTAATGGAAATAATTCTATATCGGGGTTTGCCTGTATGCTTGAAATATTGCCGCAGAATACTGCGATTCCGTTTGGTGGTGGCTCTTTATACATTTTAAGGTATTGTATCACTTTGTCTATGGCTGTTTGTACATTTAGCCTTGTTGTTTTTGACTTTATATTTGAAGCTTGCCCATGTTCTTCTCTCAATTTTGCAATTTCATCACTTATGGAAAAGTTTGGCGGAACGTATATACTTAGCAATTCTGTTCCTGTGCCAGATAACGCTTTAAGCTTAGCCAGTTGCTTCATTAATTCGTATTGTTCTTTCGCATTCATAAAAATCCTACTTTTAAATAAGGCAAATATTTATCTATTTTTATATTTTAAGAATTTTTGCTTTTGCCATTTGCTTTAAAGATTAAATATAGCAATTATCTTATCAAGTTTGAACTTTTATGCCTAATTTTGCATTTTAAGCAACTTTGCAAACATACTTTTTTTATTATAATATTATTCGTTTAGCATCTCCGACAAGTGATTGGTAAGCTTCGCAAGCGGTCCATTGGTCCGGCGCTTTTCCTTTTTTTTGCAATTCAAGAGCCTCTTTAGTATGCTCATTCTCAAGTATTTTTTTCAAGTCAAAACTGTAATCTTTTATGTTCCCAAGCTTGTAATTCCACATTATAGAGGGGAAAACGTTTCCATAGCTGTCAACAAATATTGATGTCTCTGCACTTCTGCTTTTCATAGGGCTTTTTCCTGTAGCAGCATAATAAATAAGCTTTCTGGTAAATGCATTATCTATCATTATTGCTGGGTCAACACTAAACTCTTTTATCTTGTTTTTATAGAATTTTTTAATATCCTCAATAACTATAGGGTCATTCACTAAAATCTCTTCAGAATTATCTACATTATTATAATAATTTCCAGAGACCTGCGCGAGATTGATATGGAAATCATTGTACTTCAAGCCAGGCAGTATTTTTTGAGTCTGCTTTATCGTCTCATCAAGCTGGCCTTCGTTCAATCTGCTTATGGTATAACCAAAAATAAAAGATAAATTTTTGTGGCTTTTTTTTAATTCTTGGAGAATTTTATACATGTCAATTACTTTGTCATAATTTCCTGGCACCCCCCTTATTTTGTCGTGAAGTTCTCTATAACCATCAAGACTTAATGTTATGAATACTCTTGGTATATCAAGTTCCAATATATTTTTCAGCTTGTTTTCTACGTAAGCGTGGTCGCAAAGAGAATTTGTTGGAATTGTAAGTACATATAAGTCTTTGCAGTTTTTTGCAAATGCTGCTGCTATCTTATCTATATCCTCCCTCAAAAAGGGCTCTCCTCCAGTAAGTTCTACCCATTTGAAGTAGGTGTTGGCTTCTGAAAATTTTACAATATCATCCAAGCTTAGTTCTCCTATTGGCTTCATTTTCCATATGTTACAAGTTGAACATCTAGATTGGCACTTATATGTCACTGCAAAATTAAGCTTATACGGTGTTTTGAGTTGCATGAAATTGCTTTTTAAAGCTTCTAAAGCAAGCTTTCTTAATTTTTTATTGAACATATTATCTTCCTGTTCATTACATTTTTATTCATATATATGGATTTGTATAAACATCGTTTAAAATTTTAATGTAGCATAAATTACATGCTACTTGCTTCATACTATTATATAAAACAGAGCAAATCTTTTAACTTTAGCTAAATAGCAATCAGTTATTGTTGATCTCATATTATTTCGCTTAAATTATAGCACTTATTTAATTTGGGTATATAACTGTCCCTTCATGATTTTTGCCATTTATTGCATTTTTTATGTTATTCATATCGTCATTTACAAAATGCAGCTTTATATTTGAGCGTTTTGCGAGCTTACAAGCTATTACATCAAACACGAAATTGGATCTTGCAATTCTAGAATCATTTTCAATTGCCTTTTTTATTAGCATCTCATAACTTATCTTTTTTAATTCCGTACCTTTATCAGAAAATATCCCTCCGGAACTACTTATATTTATAAGTGTGCGTGCCCCCAGCTTTTCTGCAGCTAAAACTGCTACTGTATCTGTTGTTATGCCTGGCAGCAGCCCTCCGATTACAGCCACTTGCTTTGTGCTCAATGTGTATTCAATATCTTTAAGGCTGTATGCAATTTTGTTAATACCTAAAGCTGCCCCAACAAGCATTGCATTTATATGCGTTGCGTTTATTCCTATCTCATCTTTGACAAATTCGGAGCTTGAAAATAACGTTGCGGCGTTTATATAACTTTTTGCAATATTACCTCCCCCTACAGCAATAGCAAATTTATGCCGTAACTGTTCTGATTTTATAACCTTAGCAAATTTTTCTATAAATATCGTATTGACCCCCTTATCTCTTGAAATTACACTTCCACCTAGAGATATTACTATAATATCCATAATAACTCCCTTATATATCTTTTATTAAGAAAACATATTTTATATGCTTTGTGTAGGATTACAAATTTTGGTTAGCTGTTTACTATACAGATTTGTTTACTTTTTATATCTTATGCTTTTTCTTTTACTCTTTTTTAATATATAAATTACGATATAAATTATCAATAGCGAGCATATGCTAAATTCTATATAAAATTTATATTTAGCTACTAAATCAGGATTTAGAAATCTGCTACCGCTATAATTAGGTGGATAAATTGCTTCTATAGTATAAGTGTAGGTGCTGCTTAAGTTAGAAGGTGTAGTAGTTTCATTTTGGGAATTTATAGTAACTACTTTCAAATTTGAAATGTTGCTTATTGTTTTTGTTGAATTTCCGCTTGCAGTTATTTTTTGAAATTCAAAAATCTTGCTGCGATTTTGCATGCCGTTATGTATTAAAACTCCGCTTCCGTTTAGATCCGAAGCCGTAATATTCTGTGCAGATTCCAAAGTGTCTAAACCGAAAGTATAAGCAGAGGGTACTTCCAAAATATTGTTTTTATATCTATAAAATAACCAAATGCTTGCATTTATATTTTGAAAAACAGCGGCTTCCCCGTTGCTTTCTCCGCCGAAGACAAACTCTAAGTCATAGAACTGCAAATTCGGGGTCTGATAAAATGGCGTTACAAGCAGGCTTGCATTATATACTCTCTTATTAAAACTTAAATTGTCATACGCGTATATTTTATTGGAAGACCTATATCCAAATATTATATAGGTATTAGAATTTGTATTTTGGAGCATTATTATAGGAGAAAAGTCTTCCGGCAATTTATATTTAAATGGATTTGTGCAATATCCATAAATGCTTTGCTTGCCTCCTTCTTGAGAGCTGTTCATGATTAAACTTCCTTTTCCTATTATAAAGCCAGGGTATATGCTCCCGTTTTCGGAAGTTAAATTCCAGATATTATAGCAGAAACTATATTCATTGGAGCTTGTATTAAATTCTATAACGTTCTGTAGCCAGAAAACATTTTGCCTGCCGTTTATAAGTGCGTTCATTACTGCATTTAGCTGTAAGCTTGCACCATATGTAATGTTAGTAAAACCAGAGGTTTCTGGGTAATAACTATATGCTTTTATATCTCTTATTATCGCATCACCTTCTACAAAAGTAGTATTTAGTTGATATGGTACAATTGAATTTCTAGAATACGCTATGCCATAAGATGCAAGGCCTAAAGATATATGCTTGCTAGAATTTGCTAATTCAAGGGGGTTTACTAAAGAGGGTTTTTCGCTTAATGAGTAAGCCAGCAAGGTAGGATTTTGTGTGGTAATCGTTATATTATATACCCCACGGTTTTCATACTGGTAAATTGTAAGAAAATAAAATGGGCTGTAGTTGTTGTCATTTCCAAGAAAATTTATGTTTAAAGCGCTTGTTGATACTATCTCTATGCTCACATTGCTGTAATTTTCTATATTAATAGGTATTACGTAGGTTTTGCCATTGCTTATTTTGATTATGTTCGGCTTTGAAAGCATAATTCCTAAATTAAACGAATATTTTATGCTTGTGTTTTTTGCATATAAAACAATAAAATAGTTACCTTGACTTAGGTCAAAATTTTTGATATTTTTTCCAGATATAGTTAAATTGTATATCGGAACATAATGTTCGGCATTTTCAAACATGTCAAAATTTGTTTTGTTAAGAATCAGCAGATTTCCATAATTAGTCAAATTATAGACTACTGATACATATGAATTAGTGCTTATATTAATTGGATAATAAGCATATTCCCCTTTGTACAAGGAGTACGTTACACTTGCCGAACGGGCAAATCCCACAATTAATATAAAAATGAGCAAAGCCACGTCAATAGCAAGCTTTCCGTAATTATATCCCATGTTAACATCTATATATTTTGGTTATTCATAAACTCCTTCTAAATTTTTTTAATTTGATAATTTCTTACTACCTTTTTGCTCAGGAGCAAAATAGTTTTTAAATATCGTTTTTATAATTATATAACCATCCCTGAAAGCATGTAGCTTGGCTTCGCCATTCTCGCGCTTCTTTTCTAAGCTGGGTATTTCTATAATCTTAAGGTGCGCCTTTTGCGCTTTTATATTTATTTCGGTTTCTATTCCAAACCCCTCCTCTTTTAAATCGAGCTTTTTTAATGCCTCCTTGGAGAAGCTTCTAAATCCGTAACAAAGATCTGAGTAATGACTTCTATATAAAATATTTACTATATCAACTAAGATCTTGTTCGCTATTCTTCTGTAAAGCGGCATGTCGTTTGACCCTCCCCCCAAAAGATAGCGTGATCCCATGCATACATCATATCCTGATTCTATTGCCGCTATTAGCATTTTCAATTCTGATGCACGGTTGGAAAGATCTGCGTCCATAGAAACTATTATATCTCCTTTTGCCTCTTTAAATCCTTTTATCAAAGCAGAGCCTTTTCCTTTATCATCGTAAATAACCTTTGCTCCAAGGTCTCTAGCAAGCTTTGCTGTACCATCTTGTGAATGCCTATCTACTATTATTATCTCGTATTTAACTCCTTCAAGCACTTTTTTGATATCTTTTATAAGATAAGTAATATTTTCTACCTCATTCCATGTAGGTATCACTATACTCACAAAAGTGGTTTTTTTATGGCTAATTTTATTCACCTTTTTTAACTTCGTGCTTTGCTTTTTTTATTTTTGCATAAACTATCAATATAGTTATTATAATTATTACGGCTAAAATTCCGTAAAATATCTGCATAGGCAAAGGCAAAGAGCTAAGGAAGCCATTCCGCGCCATATTGCTATTATTTACATATGCTGTAAAGTACGCTGAATAAAAGACCCTATCTTTGGAATATGAAGCTATTGCAGTTATTGGATAAGAAAATACACCAGTAGCAGATGCAGGTACGCTCATATGTATTTGCACACTGTTTTGGGATAAAGGAGGTATTGACATGCTAATAACAGGATTATCGATTTTTATGCCAGGAGGTGCATATATCAGCACAGATGCATTCATGGGATAATTGAAAAGATTATATAAAGTCAAATTCAGTGATTTAAATCTTTTAGCATAAGTGAAGTTTGTGATTTCTAGCATTTGGCCATATTCTTTGTTTATATATTCTTTGCATGGGAAATACGTTACAAAATTTGATCCTGCTTGGTCGTAACTCAATTCCAAAACATATACATGAGTCCCATTTTCAGGTAGCTTGTTTAAATATATTTTAGATATTACCGATTCCCCGGAGGAAAGATTTTTTAATCTTATTGGGGACGAAACAGGCATGCCATCTAGCATGGGGGTTATTACCAAGTTAGAGGCAGAGCTATTACCTTTCGCAGAGAGATTGAATTCGAAATAATTAGTAGAATTTGTTATTATGCTACTAGGGCATCCTCCTGTTAATGTTATTGTGGCTGCTTTACTAATTTCTAGCATGCTTTCTATTGAAAGCAACAAAAAAAGCATTATGAAAAACTTCTTCATCTAATTACCTGATATACTATACATTATTTTGCTGAAAGTATTAAATGTTTTAGTTTGGCAACTTATATTCTTTATTTTAAAGCATGCTTAGGTTTTCATTAACTGCTATACAGGTTAGCTCCTGCCTGCTTTTTACAGAATTAATTTGAAAAACGCTAGCATTAATCTATGCCTCTTGCGGTATAAATAGGAAGGTTTTTTGCAGTTAAATAAAAGCATTAATTATTTAAATGGCAAACACGAAAGCTATAAAATATTATAACAATAAATATATTGCATAATAATTTATGCAATAGCAAAGCCTAAGCTGAAAAAAAGCAATAAAAGCTTATATTTATCGCAAAGTTATGGGTAAATAAACTTTGCTTTTATGCAAAATGCAAACAAATGGTAGTTCTATGTATGTTCTGGGAATATGGGATGGGCATGATGCCGGTGCGGCGCTTATAAGGGACAATGCGGTTGTATATGCAGCTAACGAGGAGAGATTTACCAAGCGCAAGCTTGAAATTGGTTTTCCTAGAAATTCCATAAAAGCAGCTTTGGCCTATGCCGGCATTTCTCCAACAGAAGTTAAAGATATCAGTTACACAACAACTGAATTTTCTAAAACCTTGGAACGCCTTTTTCCAGGAATGAAAGAAAGTTATTATAAATTTAGGCGTAGGGCAATATTGAAGCCAAGGCTGGAAGGGTTGCGGCATATCGCAAAATATTCTATGACTAGCATAGGTATCCTGCCTTTAGCAAAACCCATAAACTCGCATATACTAAGAAGGCAATTATCCAGCCTAGGTTTTGAAAATTTTCATCTGCATGTTGTTGAGCACCATCTGGCGCATGCCGCATCAGCAGCATTCACTTCAGGGTTCGGAAGATCCCTGGTTATAACTCTGGATGGCTTAGGCGATGGCTTATCTGGCACAGTTAACATTTTTGATAATGGCAGACTTGAAAGGCAGTTTTCCATATCTGCAAAAGATTCAATTGGCATATTCTACGAGCAGGTCACGAATTTAGTAGGAATGCGCGAACTTGAAGATGAAGGCAAAGTAATGGCCATGGCGGATTATTCTTATCCTTTTGATTTCAAAGATAATCGCTTTAAAGATTTTTTCAAAGTTGAAAATGGAATTATAAAGGCAAAGTATGGACCAGTAAGGCAATATGACCTGCTTTCGAGAATCGCATGGCAAATGCCGAGGGAGCAGTTTTCTTACATGGCGCAGCAGCTCTTGGAAGTTATTCTTACGAAATTTGTAGAATCTGCAATAGACAATTTTGGAATTAAAGATGTATCTTTTGCAGGAGGTTTATTTTCTAATGTAAAAGCCAACATGAAAATAAGGGAACTTGATACTTTGAGTCATTGGTATGTGTTTCCTCATATGGGTGACGGGGGTCTGGCCTTAGGCAGCGCTTTATATACAATGCACAAGCTTGCAGGATATTCCAATTTTGACTTTAATGCATTTCTTGGTAACTCTTATACCAAAGCAGAGACCATAGAAGCAATAAATTCATTAAATACGAAGTTAGAATACGAAGAGGAGCCGGTTTCGGACATAGGCAAGCATGCTGCTGACATCGTGGAAGAAGATAATTATATATTCTGGTTCCAAGGCAGGATGGAATATGGCCCAAGGGCTCTGGGAAATCGCAGTATAATTGCAAGAAGTGATTCCGAAGCAGTTAAGGAGAAATTGAATATGTATGTCAAAAAAAGGGAATGGTTCCAACCTTTTGCTCCTGCCATACTGGAAGAGGACGCAGATAGGATTTTGGAATACGACAATAAAGGAACTAGCGATTATATGACAATGGCATACAAAGTAAGAGAAGAAGCTCTTGATATGGCAAGATCTGTAATGCACGTAGATAAAACAGCAAGGCCCCAGATTGTACGCTTTGAAAATCCATATACAGATCTTTTGCGGGCAGTAAAGAAGAAGTCTGGCTATGGCATAGCCTTAAATACTAGCTTCAATCTGCATGGAAAGCCCATAGTAATGGATCCTGCAGACGCCTTGAATATTATGCTCATAACGAAAACTAGGCATATGTTTATTAATGGCATATTTGTTACAAACCCTGCAGGAGTTTGACTATGCTATTCGTGCAATTTAGCTATTGTTATTTACATAAAGAGGTTTAAATGCTTTCTCTTGCAAACTATGTTAGCTGTATCGCGTGGTTTAATGGATGTGGTAAGTACTGAAGAATACCTGTTTACGTTTGGTATAACTCTAGCGTTTTTAGGCATGCTTGTATTTTCTTATATATCTAGAAAAAGCATAAGGCGTGCGCTGATATCTGCAGGCATACAAAAAAAGTATATAGTAATCGCATTTTTTATTATGCTAGCTTTTGTAGTTATAGAGCTTTATACAGTGAAGCCAACCCAGCAGCTATTCTTTGATGATACAATATACCAAGGGATGGCTCAGCAATTAATTCACACAGGTCAAGCGTCGATGTGCGATTATGGTACGCCAACATCCTGCTATATTCCTCAGACTTTTCATGAGCCCATTGGCACAGCTTTTGCTTTAGGTATAATGTTTATGATATTCGGTGTGCATTTGTACACCTCATACGCAACAGAGCTTGCTCTCTCTGCGCTCTCTGTATTTTTAATGTTTTGTGTATCTGCTTTGCTTTTAAAAAATCAAAAAGCAGGGCTTTTTGTAGAGTCTTTTTTTATGTTGGCTCCTGTTCTGCTTGTGTGGGCTATGCCAACCACTTCTGATATCCCTATGCTAGCATTTTCCCTTATCGCATTCTTTTTCATGCTAATATTTAAATACGAGAAAAACTTGGCTACTCTGGCTTCTCTGCTGTTCTCTATTTCATTTCTAACATATTCAAAAATAGATGCAGTGATTTATTTAATACTCTTCCCTTTGATATATGCCATAATAGAAGAAAAAAATCTTAAAGAAGATATAAAAAATACTATTTTATCTATTAAAAGAAATATTTTGAACGAGAAACTGCTTATATTGCTATTATTTTTCTTTATATCAATAATTCCAGAAATTGGCTTTGCCTATTCCGAGTATAATACCGGCTCATACGGCTATGAAAACACAAAAATATTCAATGCGTGTACAAATACTATGCTAAATGTCACCGGAAAATTCGGCCTTCAGATATTCTATACAAATATATGTTCAAATGTATACTTTTGGGTTAACGCTTACAAAAGCAGCTACGTCATGCAACCAGCTATTTTTACATTTATCGCTATTGCAGGAGCCATCATAATGGCAGCTTCCAAAAAGAAAAAATTAGTTTTTGCATTGGGAATCTGGTTTGCAACTCTTTTCTTTGTATATACATCTTTCTATGCAGGAAGTGTGATATACGGCGTGGATTGGAGATTCATGATTAGTTTAATGCCTCCTTTTGCAATATTTGGCGGATACGCGTTATATTCGCTATTTTATTATTCGGGAGTTATAGGTGAACGGCTTGAAGGTAAACATCTTGCATTTGCTTTTAAGCTGATTTCAATTACAGTTATAATTGTTCTGCTCGCTTATCCAATATACCAACTATATCCTATGCTTAATATTAATCCTTCTGATATTGCGCAGGCTCAAGGAGCTAGATTCTATGAAAACTTTATATACAAAAATATAACAAAAGTGCCATCAAATTGCTTAGTGCTCAGCTTTGATCCATTTTTCTTTAATCTTAATGGGCTCCCTGCAGCGCAAATGTACTATATATACAACCAATCAATGTATAACTATTTTAAGCAAAAATATTCTTGTATTGTACTAGATTATGGATATTGGTGCGGAACGCCATCTGGCACAATGTGCCGTGATGCTCTATCTAATACAACTTACAAAATCTTGGCCAGTTCTTTGGATAACAAATTTAATGGCTACGAGAATTTTAGGTTTGCTTTATACCAGATATACGAAAATAAAAATTTAACTAAATAAACCAAATTTACATTATTGCATCAGGTATATATCATATGACTGTTGCGGATTCAAATTACATTAAAATTAAACTTTTAAGCATGAATATTCCCTTTAGCATAAGCAACGAAAGTGAACGTGATATCGGTTTTAAAACCATAATACTTAAGTCTTGTAATGGTTTTTTAGGAGCTATGATCCCTGTAGCTAAAAAGCTTGACCTAAAAGAAATGCGCCACATCTTTTCGTGCAAAACCTTGAATATGGCAAGCAGATCTGAAGTAAAAGAGTTAACTGGATTTGAAGCAGGAGGGGTTTGCCCATTATTTGCAGCTTATATCATAATTGCAGATAAATCGATACTAAATTTTAAAAAAGTCAGCGTGGGTTCTGGTTCTATATATTATGATATTACATTAAATACTGAAGATGTAATAAGGTTGAGCAACTGCAAGATAATAAGTCTCCCTTTGCAATCGTAATAATGGCCAATCCTTTGCCTTTTAGTGCTTTTAAAAGATATTTTTGAGTACAGTATCAAAATATTGCAAATACCTAATTTATTAGTAACAAACGCAAGACAAGCGTTTAATAAAATTCTAGCCTAAACTATACTGTGATCAAATGGACCTACATGAGATGTTAGAAGAAACCGAATCTACTTGGAATATAACTCCTATCCACCATTATGAAGACAAAGACGTGGAAATTCTTTATATATCGACAGCGCTTAATGGCGAACTCGGTGAGCTCCAAAACAAGATAAAGAAACTTTTTAGGAAAAAATACTACACAGAGGGGCATTCAAGCGATTCAATAGAGGCGGAGATACCTGAAGAGATAGCAGATGTACTATATTACTTTTTGAGGCTTTGCAAGGCGCTCGATATAGATATAGAGAAAGCTTTTGCAGACAAAATGAAAATAAACAGAGAAAGGTACTCTAAATCAAGCAAGTGAACGGTATTACTGCAGCACAAAGCTAAGATACACACTACTATTGTTCGGTATAAAAATTATAATAAAAATCAATTTAAACAGTAATTCGCTTGCTCGCATATTTCTTGGACCGGCCGGGATTTGAACCCGGAATCTCTGCATATTTCGTTGCATTGCGAATGCAGTATCTTACCGTTGGACTACCGGCCCATTTAATCTTTTATTCTTAAGATTACAACACCAGTTTATACATTTAAATTTTTTCCAAGTTTATATAAATCTTTATTTTCTTAGTATTATAGCGATAGAATGGGCCATATTCCTGAAGAAGTATTAAATGCAGTTCATAATTTCGAATCAGATCTGCATTATCAAATAGTACTTAAGGAGGCTGAAGGAGATTTGGATGAACATCTATTAAAAACAAATAAAAGCTCAATTCCTAAAATCTCGAATATCATAGCAATTAAAAAATCCGGGAAAAATTACTATCCTATATATATAGGCAGAAATAGTAATATCAAAGAATCGATTTTCTCAAAAAAGGTGCTAAAAAGGCTAGCAGATTTGGGAAAAGATTATCTTTTTATGCTTGTGGTCCCTTTTAGAAAACGCTATTTTTTATTTGGCCATTCTTATTCTAGCTTCTATTGCATTGGGTATATAAGCAAATCTGGAAAGTTTAAACCAACCGAGGATGCGTATATAGAGACAAAAGTAAAAAATAAGGCAGATGCTATTTCTTTATTATCTCCTTTGGAGCAAAAAATATTGGAAAAGCTTTCAAAAGATCCAGAAATTCCAATTTTCCGCCTTGCTTCATACTTAAAAATTGGCAGAATAAGCTTATCCGCTAAGGTCAACAGCCTGCAAAATAAGTTCAAGATCAAGCCAATATTTGAGGTGAACCTTGCCAATCTTGGTTATTTTAGCTTTTTCGGATTCGTAAAATTTGATTTAAGAATGCCTCCAAAAGAAGAAATTAAATCTGTATTTGAAAAGAATCTGATAATAAACTTTGCTATTTTGTCTATAGATAATTTCGAAATTATCTTTCAAGCTATTGGAGAGGATGTTGAAGATATCCTATATTCTATATACGAGCTACGCAAAACTGCCTTTCCTGAGTATGATGCAACCTGGTCTATTGCCAGCGCAGAAATAAAATACGGCTATATTCCATTAAGGGATGGTTTTTTTGAGATAATAGAAGATAACAGGATTTGGGACAGAAGCAGGGAATACCCAAGACCAGGCAAATTGGAAATTTCAATTATTGATTGTATATTGCTTCGTGATTTAAATATGAACGGAAAATTTGATGCAAAAGAGCTAAGCCAAAGGTATAACTTGGATTTTCAAAAGATAAAATACGCTTATTACAAGTTAATGGAGAAAAAAGAAATAATCGCTCGGCAATCCTTATCAATATGTAGCCCTGGCTTTTTATATAATGTTATAGCGGTTATAGAACCATTAAATGAGGAAATTCCAGAAATAAAGGAACTTGTAGAAGGATACTTAGAAGATAATGGATCTTATCCTGCCAGCAAGATAAATCTTATAATACAAACTTCTATTCCTTCGTATATAATCGTGCTGTCTGTCTATTACCAATCTGATTTTGACAAATTTAAAGATCTTGCAAACAGACTATTAAAGAATTCTAGAATTAGTTACATTTTAATAGATGATATAATTGTTGGAAGTTTATCTTTTCAAAAACAGGACAATCCCAAATTTTAAAGTTTTCAAATAAAATTTGAGTAGCAAAAGTCTAGAAGGCAACGATATTTCCAAAATTTTGAAGCTGTTCTCCAACTTCATCTTCTGCGTTTATAATTTCTATATTTACTTTGTAAATTTCCGCCTTTTTGAGCAATTCCTTTGCTTCATCAAGACCTATAATGCTATCATTTATAAGTATCTGCTTTGCCATATACCCTTCTATCGCATCAGAAACTGCTTTTATCCCTGTAAACCCTTTGCCTACGCTTAAATACCTTAAGAACTCTTCCATTAGTTCAAATTCTTTGCTTATTCTTTTTTCTTCTAAGATGTTTGCCACTTTGTTATATATCAGTTCATAAACACCTGTCTTTTCTACGTTACTTACATGTGCATAAACTATTTTAATACTACTTCCTTCAAGAAGATGGTTTTCTTCTACATATCTTTTGAAATTTTCTGTAGTAAAACCTGGCCCTGCTACTATACAAGTGTCTATATTCATATTTTTTAATGCAGATACTGCTTTTGTGTAATACTTTTTCAATGCTTCTTCGAAGTCTTTTGGAGATAGCCTTTTGCTGAGATTACTGTAAATTTCATTTTCAAATTTGATACCGTAAGAAAATACGTAAGCAGGAAGCATCTTCTCATCATCGATAAGGAGAATTCCAAGTTTTGGTTTCTTTGATTCAGAAATCGCCGTTTTTACTATATTTACAATATAATCTGGCCATTCTGTTTTCGTGATCTTTACAATATCTCCAATTCCTATGCTGAGCGTATGGTATGCATTAAGCTGTATATACTCCATAGGGCTTCCAGATATGATCTTACCAAGAACCCTAAGCCTTCCGGCATTTTTATCAAGTTCTGTTTTCTCTACTCTTATAGAAACTCTTACATCTTTAAGCTCTCCCTTATCATTTTCTGTAGATTTAAATTTTCTTTTGCTTTCCCCTTCTACTTCGTCATTTTCGAATATTATTCGTTGCAATGTCCAAAGATCTTCTATCGAATCTATTTTAATTTTTAGAGTATTACTTTTCTCTTCAAATTTTAGCATATGCATAAATATCTCCTATTACATCTACTTATTTATATAAAATTTGATTAAGCCTTTAATTATGTATTTAAAATTTATAAAAAGATATTTAAATTTACATATAAAAATTAAACTAAGGTGATCATGATGCGACTATCTGAAATATATGGAATGGACATATATAGTGATGCAGGTCAATATCTAGGAGAAGTAAAGGACGCAGTAGTAGATTTGGAAACAGGAATAGTCAGCAGACTATTAATGGAAGAGTGGCGAAATACATCTGAAACTGATGCTAAAAGGCTTCTTAAGCAAAAAAGTGTCCTATTTAAAAATGTTAAAAATATCGGCGATGTTGTATTAATATCTGCTGAGGGCCAAACAGTAAAACAAGCAGATAATGATTCAGAAGCTGTAGACCTTGCTTCTAAATAATTGTTCTTGTATGCATGGCTCTCTGCCATGCCGTTTTTACCTCTTGTAAGCTTTAAGCTTTTAAACTTTTTCTAAAAATTATTAATATGTCAAACGTATCAAGCAATTTTCCAGAATCCGTTACATTAAGCCAGATTGAAGGTCTCATAAAAATACTTAATGAGAAAGGCGGAGGGATAAAGCTTTCTGAGCTTGCTGAAGACTTAAACGTTGAAATAGATAAACTGCTGCCTCCGGTATATGCATGTGAACTGCTTGGCTTTTGCAATATAAAAAAGGACAAACTGTTAATTAAAAAAGGAACAGATTTAAAGATATCAAAGAAGATTTTAGCCGAAAGAATTAGGAAAATTGAACCGTTTAAGTCTGCGCTCCTAATATTGCAAAATGGTCCACTAACTTCTATAGAACTGCTTGACGCCTTGGAGCAGAAAGGAATTATATACAGTATACAGCGTCATGATATTCAGAAACTGTTTTACAATATAGGAATAAGGCTGAATCTTTTAAAATATAAAAAGGAAAAGGATGAATGGTCTATTTATAATATATAAATCATGCAAGCAAGCTGTATACGTTGTCTACCATATTATTAAACATTTTTATGTGTGATCTCCTTGGTTGCACCATTTCTATACTTAACCTTTTTTTAATGTGGGTTGGTTTGCTAGATAAAACGACTACAGTATCAGAAAGTTCTACTGCTTCTTCTACGTTGTGAGTAACCATTATTATAGACTTTATTGACAAGCCTGGCGTTTTAAGCAGATTAAGTGTTTCTTGCCTGAGCGTGTTAGCTGTTAGTTCATCCAATGCACTGAAGGGCTCATCCATCAAAAGTACCTTTGGCTTGGCTATTAGTGCTCTTGCTATTCCTATTCTCTGTTTCATACCTCCGCTAAGCGAGTTAGGGTAGCTATCTTCATACCCTTCCAAACCAAAATTTTTAATCAATTTTTCTGCCTCTGTTTCCTTTTCTTCTTCTGTCATAGATTTTACTGAAGCTAGCCCTATCTTAACATTTTCTATATTGGTAAGCCATGGCAGAAGCGCAAAGTCCTGAAATACGAAAGATATCTGCGATATTGGTTGCTGTATCTCTCTTTCCTCAAAATATACTTTGCCTGCGCTGGGCTTTATAAGTCCTGCAATTATCCTAAGAAGCGTGCTTTTGCCACATCCAGAAGGCCCTATAAGCGTCAAGAATTCATTTTCTTTTACGCTAAATGATATATCATTTAGAACTAATGCGCTTCCATATGAAAAAGATACATGTTCAACTTTGATTAACTCCATAATTACACCATATGCTCCGTTTCTTTTTTGTACACCCTTTTCCATACAAAAGTATTAATTATAATAATCATTGCTGTAAGATTGAATAAACTTAGTAACAATACAAAGTTATTCCCCGTGCTAAGCGATATATCTAGCAGCTTTCCTATGCCATAGCCAACCTCAGTGACTATGTTGCTTCCACTTATGCCGCTTTGTGTAAAATATTCTGCTACTATACTTGCATTCCACTCTGCAGCTATACCTGTTACTGCTCCTGTTACAAGGCCTGGTGCTATCGCTTTTATGTATATATATTTGAATGCTTTCCAGCCTCTAACGCCGTACTCTTTTTTTACTTCTAAAATGTTTTTGTCTATTGTTTTTGTGCTGGCTATCACACTAAAAATTATATACCATATACCGCTAAAGAAAAATACCATTATTGCTACAATATTGCCACTTTCACTCCAATTTACAAATAAAGATATTAACGCAGGCAGGAATATGGTCGCAGGTATAGAAGCGAATACAAGAAACGGAACAACATACCTTTTTTGATCCTTCGAAATAAAAACTACATATATACTTATAGGTATTGCTGCTATAAGTATTAATATAAATGCGCCCCATATTCTAATAAAACTAGCTGCTATATTAATCAATACAATATATTCATCATTTAAAATCTCCATGTAATTGATGTAATTTCCGCAAATTGATAAAATTGTGCATAATACAAAGCAAGATAAAATTATGGCGTAAAGACTTTTGGATCTTTTTGTTTTTTTGGTATATGCGCTTTTTTTGTATATAAAGATTTTGCATATTTTGTTTGATATCTTAGAATGCCAGCTATAATTTTTACTCTTTGGCTTGATACTATTAATTGTTAATGCTAATTTGTTTGCAAATTCATATGCAACCATATAAATGTAACGAAGTGCTTCTATCCATAAAATCTTTTTAGTCTTGCCTGGCTCTTTGTTGTATGCATTGATATAATCTTCGAGAGGCATAAAAAATAATAATACTGTTAATATTACAAATGCAATAAATATTGCTATACCTATTAAATACGCGATAAGGTGCCCTTTAAATGTAGAAAATGCTAGCTTTGTAAGTTCTACTCCAATGCCAAATTTTGCCGAATAATTTTTGGTGCCTGTAGAGAAAATTTCACTTGTCACTAAATAAAAAAGCCCTATTGCCCAAGAAAGCATTGATTGATCAACTACTGTAGGCATTACTGCAGGCATTAATATTTTTTTAATTTTTTGCAGCTTGTTAAGCATGAAAAGCCTGGAAAGCTCCCATATCTCATTTGGTATCTTTTTGACAGATTCATATGCTCCGAAAATTATATTCCACAACATGCTTGTTATAATTAAGAATATTATTGCAGCATTTATGCCAATATCTCCAGGTAATAAGTATACCACAAGCATTATGGCAAATGGGAAAAATGCAAGTATCGGCAATGTTTGCATTATATCTATAATTGGTATTAAAATTTTCTCTGCAGTTTTAGAGGTTGCAGAGTATATGCCAATACTAATGCCAAGCGCTAAAGATATAAAGTAAGCAATAAACATCCGTATCCAAGAAAAGCACGCATCAATTATTAATAGAGATACAATTTCTAAAATGCCCATATTTAAGTAAATTCTTTAAAAGTATAAAAACCCTCTATTATAAAATAACTTGCAAGGGCTAATTTATGTGAAATAATTAATTTTTACCTATTAATGATTTATTGCATTAAAATGAAATAGTAACATTTTTATAATAATTTCTATATAAAAGTATCTGGGTGGGTGCTTAAGGTGAGAAGCAGTGTTTTAAGTTATGATAAAGTAAAAGCAAACAAAAGGCTCTTTCACGGTAAAGCACAGGTGAGTATCGAATATTTGAGTAACTATATATGGCTTCTGGTTATTCTTGGCATAGTGCTATATATATTATTTTTGTCATCTAAAGGATATCCTGCTATTTCTTCATGTAAATTTTCTTCCGGCATTTCTTGTTCAGATATCCTATTTAGCATAAATTCAACATTGCATGCTTCAAAATTTGTAGCATTTCTTTCAAATTCTAAGCCCTATACTATAAGAAACCCTAAAATTATTCTAAGTGTTGACGGGATAAATAAGTCTTATGCTTGTACCCCAAATACTATTGCACCAGGAGGCACAATATTATGTACAGGGGATTTTGGCAAAATTCAAAATGGTGAAAGCCTGGTAAAAGGTAAATTGTTCTTATCTGCTACAGAATGCTTTTCTTTAAATAATAGCAATTGTAATGTTCCCATAAACGAAACCTTTGCTGGGTCTTTTACTACATATATCTCTTCTTTTTCGAATTCCAACATATCAATTTCATTATATGCGCGTGATAACGTAGTGGAGGCCAATGGCACTTCAGATTATATATACGCAAAAGTTGTCGCATTTGGTCATCCTATTGAAGGAGCTACAATATTATTTAGTGCTAGCAATTCCACATTCAATATTAAACCAACATATGTGGTTACAAACAGCTCTGGAATTGCTTTAGGATCTATATCGTCTACTCATGGAGGTACGGTATATATAACAGCAACATATGGGAATTACTCGTCTCAAAAATTATTTATTACTTTCAAACCGTATTTAACAACAACTACAACATCTATCCCTACAACCGTAAGCACTACTGTTTTTACTACTTCGATAGCTACAACATCTATTGCAACTACAACTTTGCCTGGTTCTACCCCTACTACGACCATACCTTATTCTGCATCCCAGACAAAAATTGCATGTAATAACACTTTCCAAGGATCATTTTTGGATGGGTATGGCCAATTCATGTGTAACTTTACAAATAGATCTTCTGGCAGCTGGCTTCCATTAACTTCTATGCCGTCCCATGGAATACCTTTGACACTATTATTTGCAGCTTCAAGTGGCTATACCAAATTTCCAAACAGCATAGGTAACTATTCGCCTTACATTAACCAACTACTTTACAATAATTATTCTGTCATAGGCAACTCGACCTATTTTTATAACTATAACTTTGGGCTATTCTCATGGCTATTTTATTATATTCAGCTTGTCCAAAACATTGGAAAATATCAGAATATAGGTTTTGTAGCATATATGAACTATTCAAGTAATGAAACAACATATAAAGAGAATTTTATATATCAATCAAATTCAACTTTTAATTTTAATTATACCTATAGCTCTCTTCCAAACAGTTTTGATACATGCATAGTTAATGCGAGTAGTGGTGCCCCGCTTGGTACATTTATAATAGCAATGGCTTGTGGTCCTGATGCAATTTGCTATCCTTTAAAGCTTCCGCAAGGATGTTTCACACTAATAGAACAGCCCTATATAGCTCAAAACTTTACGTATAATATTGATTCATATGAAACAGGCCAGGGTTCTGTATTCCTTGGCATATGCCCGTTCCAGAATCCTGGTAAATACACATTGCCGATAGATGTAAACTTTACAAATACCTATTCAAAATACCAAACAAAGGCATATGGTTCAATTGCAGTATACGAATATGGCGAATGTGTCCCTTCATCGATTTTCCAAAGCCATTAGCTATATCGCAATTAATTTATATAATTAGGCAAAAAAAACACAATTTATTAATTATTAAATCCATACTAATATGATTAAATGTACGCAAAGACCCCCTCTCAAAATGAAGTCTCTACCTCACAAATTGATAGGCTCTTGGCAAAAATACTTTCAGATATTAAACCCACTAGCGATGAAATACTTCTTGCTACCCAGGCTGCCGATGAGATTATAGAGCGATTAAGGAAAGTGCTTCCAAATGATGTAGAAATAGTTACAGCAGGCTCTCTTGCCCATGGTACACAACTTAAGTTTCATAGCGACATAGATATATTTCTTTTATTTAAAAGAAGCCTTCCTGCTTCGGAAATGGAGAAAATAGGCATAGAGGCAGCTATGAAAATAGTTCATAAGGAAAAAAATGAGAGGTACGAAATAAAATACGCTGAACATCCATATATAAAACTAATATTTGATGACCTTAACATGAAAGCAGATGTTGTTCCTGCATATAAAATAAATAATATAGATGATAAAGGCACTTCTGTAGATCGAACCCCTCTACATAATAATTTTGTTAATTCTCATCTGTCAGATAAAGAAAAAGATGAAGTGCGATTGCTTAAAGCATTTCTTTTAGGCAATAATCTGTATGGCGCTGAAGCAAGGGTAGAGGGTTTTGCAGGTTACCTGTGCGAGCTTTTAATATATCATTACAAGTCATTTATTAATACAATTTCTAAGTTTGCAAATTTCTCCGGTTTTATTGCTATAGATATTTCAAGCAACACAGAATATGATAAAGACTCTAAAGAGGCTAAAGTTCTTGAAAAGAAGTTTGGCAAAAATTTTATAGTTATAGATCCTACAGATAAAAACAGAAATGTTGCCGCTAGCGTATCAAATGAAACTTTAGCTAGATTTTGCATTTTTGCAAGAAGATTTTTAACCTACCCCTCAGAAGAATATTTTTATGGTGCTAGATATTCAGACACGTTTGCTAGGCAGCATCTCGAAGAGCTAGGGGATCGCTTTTCATTGGATACATATATAGTAAGTGCAAGGTCTGAAGATATATCTGAAGATATTATATGGCAGCAATTGAAAAAGTTCCATAAAAGCATATGCATCGAGCTTTCTAAGTCTTTTGTTGGGCCGGTTTTTACTCAATGTAGCATAGTACATAATACATCTTTAATGTTTTTCGCTTTCCCTAGACTCGAACTTGGCTTTGCAAAGGTAAAAGGTCCTAATGTATTTATTAAAGAAGCTTCTGAAAATTTTATGGAAGCGCATAAAACTGATATAATAATGCTCGATTCTGAAAATTTATATGCTATTTCAAACTCAAAATATAAAAATTTCAAAACGTTTATAAAAGATATTAAAAATATGCATGTGACTAATCCTTCGCATATAAATTTAAACTCTATAAAAGTATATAAGGTGAAGTCTGCCCCAGAAGAATATGTAAAAGCGATTTACGTAGATTTGCTTAGCCATATCATAAAATTTTATTGAGCTATCTCTTTCTTGTAACTAAAGCTTTATTTAATATTTGGGCTTTTAAAATCAAAATTTATATTTGTTGCCCATTTTAATATAATTCATTAATTCGTTTACCTCTTCGATATATCTTCTAAATTTTTTCGAATACTCCCCTGTGCTTTTACCTTTGCTTAGACTTTTCAAATACTTTATTGCTAATTTTTTTTCGTTGTATGTCTTAATTTCATATACTTTTTTACATTTTGCCTTAGCTTTCGTTCCAAGGTAATCAATCGATTCGCTTATTAAATTTTCTTTTATCTTTTCATTTGGATAATTTCTTTTTTTTAGACGTTTTTCTAAATTTTTTAATGATATCCTGATTATAAATGCAACGTCTGGTTTAATGTCAAGTTCTGGTGCTATATGCCCTACAACAACGATAAAGTCTTTTTTTTCGCTATCAATAATGCTATTTAACTTTTTCGAAAGTTTTTCTATCTGAACTATCTTAGAACCAAAATTATCGATTTTAGAAAAGAGTTTGAATCTCTTTACTATTTCATTTATCTCTATTATCCTTGCTTCTGGTATACTCTTCCTTATTTCTGAAGCAAAAGTGGTTTTCCCGCAACCTGGTGTGCCTGTTATAAAAATAATCTGCTTCTTCATATAGTTATCCTATGTTTATGCAGTTTGGCTATTATCTTCTATATAAGCAGATACTCCATCAAACAGGTCATTAATTTCATTTTTACTATTTAATATATTGTAGAACTCATTTGTATCAAAATGCACACTTAGTATGTAATTTTTTGATCCAGAAAATAGCCACATGCCTATTACATAATCTTCAAAATTGGCGCTCATATCTGCTATATAAGTTGATCCTCCAATAAATTTATCTATCAACATATCCATATTTTCGTCAATTTGGTCTATATATATAGTTTCGCTACCATTGCTGTTTTGTGCTACATATGTTGGTACTATTACAGGAATCCATTTTTGTGCTGCTTTATCTTTTATTTTTGATAGGATTTGTTTAGATAGCTGATCGCATTTTGCCGCAGAGTTATATAACTCCTCTTTTTGATTTTGCATTGTATTAATGATGCTGTCTATGTAATTATTAATTGCTTCCTTTTTTTTTGATATTATAGTAGCTATGTCTTTATTGTTTATGAAATCTTTTGGATTTGAAAACAGGTCCGCAAGAGCAATATTATCATTTTGTGTTTTATCAAAGTCGTTTATTATCATGTCAGTAGTGTCGCTCCACATATCAGCCATTCAAGCACCTCATATAAGATTAAGAAGTTAAATTTATAAATTAAATTATATTTTCATGTTATATTACAAAATTCTATTATAAACCTTTCTGCATTTGTAATCAAAATGACGAATTACCAAACAAAATCCTGCTTTATATCTGATTTATAATATCTTCAATTACAGAAACAGGGGCGTTTGTTTTTATACTCTGCCTATGCATATGTGTTTCTGAGAACTGGTAGCCAAGTTTATTTAATTTTTCACCTAATGCAGAAATCTTCACAGAACTTTTTTTGAGCTTCTTTGTTATTATAGGAAGATAATAATAAAAAGGCAAATCCAATTCTTCGAATATTTTCTTTACTATTTTGAATTCATACTTATCATTGTTTTCAAGGATTCTTGCAACACTAGAAGATATGTTTTTATCATAAAGGCTACCTCCCCACATTTTACCAGAGACTTTTAATTTACGACCGCATATCTTGCATTTATCCTGTGGAAATTCTGTTTTTTCTAGGCCAGTAAACCCACAATTTTCGCAATAATATGCAAAGCCCATATTATTCAATGTCCTTTCTACCTCTTTAGAACCATAATCAACACGTAGAAAAACACGCATATAAGTATCATATACTATAGAGTAAATTGGAGTTATGCCAAAATTAAACTGTGCAGCAATTCTTGCTATATATCCTATTAATATGCGTATACCTGCTTCGTGGCATAGGTGGTTATGCATAGGTATTGAGTCATAGATTCTACGGCATGCTTTTGGCTTTGCGCCGCATAATACTGCAGTATCCGTAGAAGTTACAAAAAGATAAGAACCATTGTGTACTATTTTCAACGAGTCAAAAATATAAGGTGCAGAACTTCCAAAAGGATCAATATCTATAATATCAAATTTTTCTTTTGTGCTATTTGCAAAAAGCTGGAAACTGCCATTGAATATCTTGCCTTCTACATTATTAATTTTCATATTGCTTTTAATATCGTTGTAAGCACCTTTGGATATGTCGAGAAAGGTAACATTTTTTGCTTTAGCTTCTAAATAATACCTTATACCTCTAATTCCAGTAGCTGCGGTGGCATCTAATACTTTAGCATCTTTTATTGGAAGCACTTGACAAATGCCTACGCTCACATCTCTTAGCAATTTTGCTTTAGGGTTTAAAAAGGCATTGCTGTGGGTTATTTTTGCTAGCCCCTCTTCATAAATGTCATTCATTCCATTCACCATTTATTATTCTTGCCACTGCATCCAAAAGGCCATTAGCATAAGAGATGCAAGAAAACGACGTTATTAAATCCCCATTTTTCATATAAAAATCTGAATCTCTCCTATAACGCAGGGACATTTCTATGATATCTGAAATTTCATCGCCATAAATTTTGGCAGAATTTTTATTTATCCTTGCAATGTTTTTATCAAAAAAAACGATATCTTTTAAGATCCTGTTTGCCAATGCATTAATTTCTATTTCTGACATTTATTCATCCTTATTAAATTTCATATACTATATTGAATTTTAAATACTTTTTCTTAGAATATATAGTGGGTGCACCGCAGCGATATTTCAGTTTTTATATTAAAGTAAGAGATGAATAATTATATATAGATAGTTCTATCATAAATATACTGCTTTATTATATGCCTTCTACATGAAAATATTGAATAGAATGACAAAAGAATTAAGTATCAAATCATTAATTTTTCAAATTCTGCATTTAAAGCAATAAAATTTATTATTTGCTTGTAAATAAATAATGATCAAATGGCTGCAACTAGCTTAGATCAAGTCTTGGATGAATTTTCTGGTATGATATCTAGAGCACAAGCAAAGTCCATACTGGACTCTCAAGGTGTTACACCCAAGCTCGATCAATCAACTGCCCACTCTTCGAATTTTAGTGTAAAGGAGATTTTAGAAAGATATCAGAATTTTTCTGAAACTTTATCTACATTTAATATAGAAGATACAATATATCGAATATTTAATGAATCTACTTACGATGTGGCAGGAAAGAGAAATACAAAGCGGATTATAATCTTAGGTAAAGAAGGGGATACTATTAAAGTAAATTTATATGGCAAGCTTGCAGATTACATAGATTTAAATGGTTTTGAGGCAGGCGACATTGTAATAATTACCAATCTCATCTTTGATAGCAGCGGCAATGCAAGAAATTCTCCAAACACATATATATCTAAGATAAGACCTGGTGGTTCTGCTATAACAAATTATTCTGAAATTAAAAGCGAGATGCGTAATATAAACATAATAGGCAAAGTTATAGAGATTGATCCAATACGTTATATAACTAGAATAGATAAGCAGAGCCAAGTACCTACATGTCGAATAAAGCTGAGCGATTTGTTGCATGAAATATCTGTTTCTTTGTGGGAGTCTTCTGCTCTTTCTACAGTTAATATGCATATAAATGATTATGTTAAAATAGAATTCTGTGCTTCAAAAGTCAGAAATGATACAATAGAAATATACGCAAACAATTATTCTAGGGTGCTGATAAGCAAAGCCCTTTCGAATAGACTTATAAAATAGTTAGGAACAAATCTTTCATTTTTATGTAAATTCCCATCAAACGGCGCTATCTAATAATTGACACTATTCTTTTCAGAAAAGTGTAAAAAATCTGGGAGTGTATACAATTTTGGTGGTCAGTATGCATCATAAGAGAGGTTGGAATTTATATGCCTTGCAGTT
>JBMFSF010000001.1:73096-118393 GCA_049967695.1 Candidatus Micrarchaeia archaeon | reverse complement strand
AAGGCAGCAAAAACTTCGTGCACTTGCTAGAAAAGATTCAATAGAAGAGATTAAAGAAATTAGAAAGTAATATATATTTTAAAAACAAGTAAAATAAAGAGTAAAATCTGAATTCTAAAACAACTGAAGGGTGGCCTTGGGTGGGTTTACTCCCACCCCTTTTCCTAATTACTTTTCTTATTACGCAAGTTTTATAATGTTTTGATTTTTAACTTGTGGGGGGAAGTCTCCTTAGGAAGCTGGGAGGGTAAAAACAGGCAAATGCATTTACAGAAAGGTATTCTGTATGTGAAAGCAGGCATCGCTGTTGAAGCAAGAAGCTTCAAACTAATGGGCGTGGCAGAAGCTCTGCCCGTAAGATTCAAGGTAATTCACTTTTAGTAGAAGAGAGGATTTGCTAACGTATATAGATCAAAGCAATTAAGCAATTTATGAAACTGCGTAGAAAAATGATAACGAAAGATATTTATTTTTGAAGCGGCAATTTAATCCATATTTGGTACTTTTTATCATTGCTAAGGGCTTTTGATATATGCGAAAATGCAATTCAAAATTTGGTGTGTTAAAATGGAATATGATATAATAATCGCAGGAGCAGGGATGGCAGGCAACATAGCAGCATACACTGCCGCAAAAGCAGGAGCAAAGGTATTGCTGCTAGACAGAAACAAAGAAGAAGAGGTAGGCAAAAAAACAAATTGGGGATGGGTCTGTGGCGATGCAATCGCAAAAGCGCATCTCGAGTTTGTGAAAAAGCATACAGGGCTGGAATTCGATTTTCCAGAACTGGACAATAGGATAGAAGCAGTTGTTGCTTATTCCCCGGATCTGGAATCAAAATTCAATTTTGAAGGGGAAGGATTCGCTCTCAACAGACCTCTTTTTGAGGCAAAACTACTTTCTTATGCTAAAAAGGCTGGCACAGAATACCAAAGCGAATTTGAAATAGAAGGACCGATAATAGAAAATGAAAAAGTTGTAGGAATAAAAGGCAAAGACAAAAACAAGAACCATACAGAGATAAGAGGAAAAATAGTCATAGACGCGTTGGGGATATCAACAACACTGAGGAGGTATTTACCACAAAACCCTTACATAGATAATAACATTGACATAAATGACTTAGAGCTTACTGGCAGATTTTTATACAAAGCAACTTTTTCCAAAGAAGACAAAAGATATTATGATAAGAACATAGCTATTATACATCTTAACCAAGTGCTTGCGCCTGGAGGATATGGCTGGGTATTCCCTAAAAGCGGAAATGAGGTAAACATAGGGCTAGGAGTACAACAAGCTAGCCTTGATTATGCAAATAAGAAGCTTGGCAAAAAGGAGAACTTACATTCCCTTATGGACGCATATGCAAAACAGCTTCCTGTATTCGAAAAGCTGGAACCTTTTGAAGAAGGCAATGGCGCTAACAAAAGCACAGGATACTGGTCGGTAAGCGTAAGAAGGCAAATGGAAAGCCTTGTATATAACGGTTACATGGGGGCGGGAGACAGCATGGCAATGCCAAACCCGCTGAGTGCTGGAGGAATAGGTCCTGCGCTCACTGCAGGAATCTTAGCAGGGGAAAACGCAGTAAAGGCCATACAAAATGGAGATACAAGCATAAAAGGGCTATGGCAGTACAATATCGATTTCAATAATGAATACGGAAAGAAAACTGCAGCATTGGAGGCATTTAGGATATATTTGCAGTCCCTCAACAATGATATAATAAACTATGGCTTTAAGGTGTTTTTGACTGCAAAAGAGGCTGAAGAGCTGAGTTATGGCACTGTGCCGGAGCTTTCAATGAAATCCAAGTTCAAGATTGTTTTAAAAGGGATGTCAAATATAAAAGCATTTAATAATTTGCTTTACATAATAGATAAAATGAAAATGTTCAACGAGCTTTACAGCAGATATCCTTCGAACCCGCAAGAGTTCCAGGGATGGAAAAACAACGTGAAGAAAGAGATAGAACTATTGAAAGAGAGATTTAAGCCTATGCCTGTATAAAGTGATAGGAATGGAAAAAGTTGAATATAACAAATTTGAAAAAGTTGCGATAATAGGGGCAAGAAGCCTGCAGCTTGCATATGGTGCACCGCCTCTTGTCAAAATACCAGAAGGAACAATAGATCCTATAAGCATCGCAGAGATCGAATTTGAAAACAACGTAATACCAATAACAATATTAAGGTAAAAGGCAAATTGGCATTTAGCGTTTTTGCATTTGCTGTTTATTGGGGTTATTGGTTTGCAATTCTTCTTGTTTTTTATATGCCATAAACGTTTCTCAGCTTTTCAAGCTTTCGTATACTTCAGCAGCACCCCTTAATAATATATAAAATAATAGTATCGTTACTAGGATATAACCAATCGAGATTGGGGCATTTGTTGCGTATACAAGTATAAGGTATGAAAAGGTTGCAAATTTTACTATGTTAATTCCTCCTCTGCCGATATTGGAAGAGTATACTGCTTTTGCAAATTTTGTCTTTAGCTTTGACGAGGTACCCTTTGCAGCCATAAAGGCATCAACAAATGAATGCCTAAGTATTACAATTAGCAGTACAAACAATGGGATAATATGAAGATAAGTAAATGCAATCCATAGGGAGTATTCTACTGCCCTATCTCCTGCAATATCCATTCGCGCCCCGTATTTCGCGTATTTTTTGGTCTCCTCTTTATATTTTTTGATTTCCTGCTTTAGCATATGGTTGCCCATAGCTGCTTTTACGTATAAAACAAAACTTACCTTGCCCTTGCTAGACTCTCTTACTGCAAAAAAGCCGTCTACTGCGTCAAGCAGGAATGCAATTGCAAGAAGAAAGATCAGGAAATAAGGATAAAATTTGATTATTACCAGGTATATTATAGCTATTACAAGCGCCACCCTTACAAAAGTGGCAATATCTGCTGCTCTCAATTTATCACGTGGCAAAAATTTATAAATTTATAAAATAATTAGATACAAGTTTTATAATACTTTATTGCCAGGGTGGCGGAATCTGGTAACGCGCTGGTCTTGAGTTTTCAAAACATCAAGAGCTGATTTGTGATGCTACACGACAACCAGTGCCCCTCCGGGGCTTTAGGGTTCAAATCCCTACCCTGGCGCATATAGATCAAAGGCATTCGCGCTCTTTGGCAGAACATGCTTAAATTTGAAATATATTTAAATACTTCTATGAAATATATTAGATTGCATAAGCTAGTTAAAAATAATCGCTTTTCAAGTTGATAAGATGCAAAATGAAATTGAGAATTTGCAGAATGCAGAAAAAGATGCAAAAAAGATTATAGAAAAAGCAAATGCTGACGCAAAAAAGATTATAGAGGATGCTGAAGCAAAGTCCAAAGAAATAATTGAAAATGCGAAGCTGCAAGCAGAAAAAGAATCCAAAGAAATAGCAAGCAAAGCGGATGCTAAAGCAAAAGGCAAAGCAGAAAAATTATTAAGCGATGCACACAAGCGTGCTGAAAGAGTATCAAAAGCAAGCCTTAGTGCTTCGCAAAAGGAAAAGATTACAAAGGAGATATCGGATATCGTTGCAAGCGGCATATAATTGCTTTTTGCATTTTCTATATAAATACAATTAAGCTATTTTTATGCCTTCTATGCTTGCACAAATTAGAGCGTTATCTTATTTTTATATAGTTATTATCCTTTGAATAAGAAATAAATAACATAAAACTAAAAATAAAGAAAAAGTGATCTATTGCGTGTTGTTTTGCTCTGCGGTTCCGGTTTGCGAGTCATTTATACCGTTTATGTTGTCTACTGCTAACAAATAGAAGATACCTGGAAGCAAGAAAGTAAGGAATATAGCAAGGATTGGCCACAATATCGAGCGTTCTTTTTTTAATTGGGTTATGTTTCCATCCAGGGCTGCTTTGTAAATCTTATGTTCCTTATATACCAAAAATATACTTATAATAAAAAGCACCCAAATCAATATCAAGGTAGCATATGAAGCAGATTTAAGGCCAGGTAAAACAGTAACTGTACCGCCACTTTGAACAATCTCTTTGGAAATGATGCGTGCTGCAAAAAACGCACCTGTAGCTGATAATACAATCATGAACCAGCCTAGCATAGCTAATATGCCAAAGATCAAAGCAACTAAAGAGTATGTTTTTACACTATTTATGTCTCCCATGTAATCTCTTTTACTCCTTTTATTATAATTTATAAAAACTTTTCTAAATCTTTTAGGTCTTAAGCAGATGAAAGGTATTCTCTCATTGAGACCAGTTAGAGTGTGGATGCAATCCCACATACGATCTCATATAAAGATCTGCTACATTTCTTATGCAATACGGACTTTGTTATCATATAAAATCAGAAAGTTAGATATACCTGGGGTAGAGGCATTGGATAAATTGAAATTGGTATATGTGTTTATCTTCATGATACGCAGTCAGATTTTAGTCGGAATACAACAGTAACCCTCAGCAAACTGCAAGACAAGATAATGAACATGGTTATAAAAAGCACTAAAAATATATGTAATTAGGAAGCATAAATCGCAGCTAGTTCAATGATATATATCAAGAACATAGAACATTATAGAATAATATGTTGCTTGCCTATCCTTTTTCTATATGCGAGAATTGGATTTATGATTTATCTATATTAGCTATGTATTAAGCATTTATTTTATATAAATAAGCAACAATATAGAACATATGGATAGAAACATGCAAAAAGAGATTGTGCTAGCTCTTGCAATAATTGATTTAGCATTAGGGTTTGCACTTTTTACAGGTGTACAGTATCTATCCGAAGCTGCAATGATTGCGATTCTTATTCTTCCAGTTATTTCACTTATTTTGTTCCTTGCACCTTCTATATGGGAAGAAAAAAAGCTTAAGATCGTAAATATCTCTGCAATTGTTGTCTCAGTAATAGTCATAGTTTATGAATATTTGTATATTCTTTTACCTAGCAGTTTCATCGCGTTTTCTGCATATGTATTGGCACGCACATCTTTTGCTGCAATTATATCAATCGGCGGTATAATACTTATAAAAAAATTTGAAAGTATAAAGCTTGTGCACAAAAAAGGATGCATAACTATAGTAATAGTGATATTTCTTGTTATCTTATCCGCGGCAGCTTACGAATCAATGTATTATAAAAATTCTAATTCCTGGAACGGTGTCGATGAGATTGCATACAACTACTATGCGGCATACCTTTTCATGCATGGAACAAACCCTTACGCGAGCAGCATGCAGCCCATAATCCAAAAATATAATATTGCACCAACACTACTTTTAAACGGCAGCTATGAATACAGGTATAGCTATCCTGCGCTCAGCTTCCTTGCTTATATCTGGATGCCATTGCTTGGCATAAGCTCTTTTTATGCTTTCGTTTTTGTAGTTATATTGATATCAATAATAGCAGCATACACAGTATATTCAAAGTATGGCAGGTCGCTTTTACCGTTGTTTGTGTGGCTTGTAGCGACTTATATCTTTGTCGGAGTAGCAAATACCTATCTTTCTATAGCTTTCTTTGTTTTCCTTGCATACGAATTCAGGAACAAAAAGATCATACCTGGTGTACTTTTAGGTCTTGCAATAAGCACTATGCAGCTTGCCTGGTTTGCACTGCCTTTCATGCTTCTGCTTTTTTATATGGATCAGGGGAAAAAAAAGGTGGAAAATATAATTATAACGGCAATAATGGTGTTTATTGCAGTTAATGCATACTTTATAATAAGTAGCCCAAAACAATTCGAATGGGTTTTCGGATTAATGGGATTGGATAAACTTGTATTTTATGGATTAAACATAATGCAGTTCTTTGTTTTGTTCTTTCAGATGCCTATGTGGTACTTGGTATTTATTTCTGTTCTTGTCGCTTTAATTTCCATAATTTTACTTGTATTATATCCTGAAAAAAAGGCAATAGCGGGAATAGCACCGGCGTTTATATTTTTCTTATCATGGAGAAATATAATCGTATATTCGCTTCCGTTTGTGCCAATTATACTTAGCATTTATGAAGAGCAAAGCAGACTTCAAAACATAACGAAACAAGTATATAAAATCAGGCAAAGATATGTTGCGTCAGCTGTTCTTATACTGCTAATAATCATTGTTATTACAGGAATTTATGCGCATGGATTGTATTTATTTAATCAGAAATTTAGAATAGGGAAGGCAATGCCCGTAATGTTTCCTATACAATTACAAGGTAAAAACTATTCTGAAGTAAGGTATATGTATATTGTAATAAATAGCTCTAGGGCGCAGAATATATCTTTTATCTTCCAAAGCAGGAGCCCAAATGAATTTGCATATTCGCCTGCATTTGTACTTAAGAATTACAGCGCAAGCAACAAATATATCATAGATTTCTATATACCTATAACAGATAGAACCACAAAGCTTGCAGTAATAGCGTTTTCCAAGGATTACATAGCGCGGCCATATATTATAAATTTCGCAAATTTCACAAATTAGTTTAGATTTATTGAAGAAGATCTACGTTTTCTGATAAAGTTTATTTTTGCTGAAAAATCCAACAATTCAATGCTACATTAAAGTATATAAATATTTTTATTAAATAGATATAAGGATGGTGGTAGCAATGAGCTTTTACAAATTAAAAATTCTAATGTTAATAGCAGCGATTGTTGTGGTTGGGGCTTTTGCTATAATAAAACTCGGATTGATACAACCCGCTTATGCTTCTTCTACTAACAGTATAACTGCTTCGGTTACTGTACTAGGGACATGCTACATAAGCACAAGCCCTAACAGTATAAATTTTGGAAATCTTGCCACTGGTGCTAACACGCCTACCAACTCATTGGTTACTGTAAGCGATCCAGGAGGCAACGCAGCAGCAAATGTTCTAGTAGAAGGCACAAATTGGGCAAGCGGAAGCAACAGCTTCGGGGTTTCTAACACAACGTGGTCTGCAACCGCACAAACCACTTACTCAGGCACGGCACTCTCTAATACACTTACCAATACAGGCATAGTAGTGCCTGCACCAACGCCAAGCACGACAACAACAAGCAACAGCATATATTTCGGGGTACAAATACCAACAGCAACTGTTGCAGGAACATATACCCAAACAATAACCATAGAAAACAGTTGCTAAAAGAGTAAAGGTAACAAAAATGAAGAATATAGCAATAATATTAATGGTTTTTGCGTTATTAGGAGTTGTGGCAAACGCACAAAAAGCCACTTTAGGAGAGGTTGCAGGTCCGTTGAACTTCAATGTGCCTCTTGGAGGAAATGAAACCTTGAATTTCACAATACTTTATCAAGGAGGCTCGAAAGGATCGTTCCAAATAATTCCACCAACCCTAAAGGTCACACCAAGCACAGCAAACGTAATAACCCCTCAGGTTATAATAAGTCCTATGAATGGAAGCTTTTCTGGTATGGAAAATATAAAAATAACAGTAAATATGCCATCTGATGTAGAAGAATTAAATCATTCGTGGACAGGGATAATACAAGCAGTACAGCCCATTAATAAATCTTCAAACTTTTCTGGAGGGGCAATCATAGCAGTAGGAGTAGCAAAAACAATAAGCATAAAAGCGTATAAGCCAACTGTTGTAACTGCACCGGTTATTACTTATATAGAAAAGCATCTGGTTCTTTTGGGAGGAGTAGCCATAGCAATAGTAATAATATTGATAATAGTGCTCTTACTACTGCACAGATACTTTTCCAAAAAATTGGATGAGAGGAACATAAATGAATAAAAGCCCATCATTTTTTTGTTTTTTTTACTGGGATTCTGAAAAGATTGATGTTTTTTTGAAATTTTTTACACGCATCTCAAAAATAATAATTCTTCTTTTTTTAGTGTCTGCTTTGCTTGCTAATATAGCAGAAGCGGCAAAACCAACAACTACCACTACATCAACATCTACGTCTACCTCAACAGCAACCACAACAATAACTCCTACAAACTATATTTATTGCGTAGGTACTGAAGATGTGAGCCCTTACAATCAAGTCTACTATGCACCTGTATCAACGCAGGGTATTGGGACATGGACAAACACAACGCTATACCCTGTTGGAATAGATTGGGCAGGGTGCTCAATATACAACAATTACATATATTGCGTAGGGACAAATGCAACCGCTAACGCCCAACTTACTTACTATGCTCCAATATCAAGCACAGGCATAGGGACATGGATAAGCACCACTCTCTATCCTGTAAATATGTTTGGAGGCAGCTGCTCGATTTACAATAACAGCTACATTTACTGTGTTGGAACTTATGGCGGAAGCAATTATAAGCTAGCATACTATGCACCTGTATCAAGCACAGGTATAGGGACATGGATAAGCACTACATCATATCCAGTAAATCTAGAAAATGCAGGATGTTCTATTTACAAAGGGTATATTTACTGCGTAGGTACAGGAGACGCATCGCCTTATAACCAAGTCTACTATGCTCCAATATCAAGCACAGGCATAGGGACATGGACAAGCACCACTTCTTATCCTTTAGAATATTTCAGAGACGGATGCAGCATATACAATGGCTATATATACTGTGTAGGAGACAATTATACAAGCCCCTACAACCAAGTCTACTATGCACCTGTATCTAGCACGGGCGTAGGGACATGGACAAGCACTACATCATATCCAATACCATTTTACAAAGCAGGATGCGATATATACAATGGCTACATCTTCTGTGTAGGAGACAATGCTTCGCTTTATCGTACAGATGCCTATTATGCACCTGTATCAAGCACAGGCGTAGGGACATGGAGCCCTGCAGATTTTTATCCAATATCTCTTGATGAAGCTTACTGCGAAATACCTGGAAGCGGAGGCGGGCTCTATGGCGGAGGAGGACCAAACCCAGTACCCACAACAACTGTTCAAACATGCACAATCTCTTTATCTTCTTATTCTATAAATTTTGGAAGCATGAGCCCCAACACAAGTTCTTCTACTACAAATGCCATAATAGACAGCAACACAGGCACGGCAAACGCATACATGTTTGTAGAGGCAGGAAACTGGATAAACGGAAGCAACAGCTTCGGGGTTTCTAACACAACATGGTCTGCATCAAACGGCATATCTTATACATTGGCAAACAAGCTTACAGGAAGCTTGATAAATACGAGCATTGCTGTTCCTGCAAGCGGCTCTAACACCATATATTTTGGAATAAGAGTACCTGCAGGAATACCACAAAACAAGTACCAGCAAAATATAACAATAGAAAACAGCTGTTGAAACTGCACAATACAAAAGGCATTAACTTTTTTGAAACAGAATTGGCTTAATTTACTTAGCAGACTAGATATTGAAAAACATAAGCATCACAATTACAAGAGCAGCAAGGATAATCTTGCAAAAAGGCCATGCCTTTTTTCATCCTTTTTATTTCATAATCCCTACCGCCTTGGTAAATTGCAAGGATTCCGTAAATTAGATCCAGGTCATTTGAACAAGAGGCTTTGAATTATAAGTTCTGATTCTGCTTGAAGCAGAGCCAAGAAGCAGGAAAGGCGCATCTTTTGGTATAATATACTCATGAATTGATATTTTAGAACCTTTAGAAATTTTGCAGCTGCTTGAAGCTTGAATTCCACGCCAGGATCTTGAATCAAGATAGCCTTTTCTATCCTTTGCAAATATGAATTTATAGTTATTTTGGCGATATAACCTATGCCAAGCCGCTTGCCATATATTACCGGCAGGCATATTTTTGGTGAAGGTTCATGTGGCACTGGTCATAGTGTGTAACAACATAACCTGCATCATCTACCATTATCGCATGCATCTCATCCTCCTTGTGAAATACTACTGCTTCTGTATTCTGAGAGTAGCCTGCAATAGTATTTGAGGTAGAGAGCATTATATCTATGCTGTAGTAAACGCATTCCGTCTTGCTTACATAGGGTACCAAATACTTTCCGTCTTCTGGTATGAACTTTACCTCCAGCTCGTTGATTCCGACTGTGGCGCCATCTGATTTGGCTCTAGGTATGGTAGAAAGAAGCTAGTAGCCTGGAAAATAGCTCAACGCGAGATAAAACGAGATAGGAATTGTGAGCATAAGAATTAAAGCTGCGGCAAGCTACCAAAGTAAACGATTGCTATAATGAAAAAGAAAAATATTAAAACATCCAAGCCGACCAAAGCACTGCTGACAATATTCTTTCCTTGCTTCCTGCATGCTGCATCCGTTTTTTTTACAGCAATGTGCTATTCAAATACGCGGATTTGCCATTTCAACACCAAATAATAAATTCATTGATTGCCTACAGCATAATTTTGCGGCTTTGGATATTTTTCCAATATGTAACGAAAGACTCGTTTTGTATCTTCTACGCCGTTTACTTCTATGCAGTCTACGCCCGTGCCTATTACAGGATAATCATTGCCGCCGGCGAAAAGCGCATCTCCAAAGTATATGATATCAGAAGTTGCTACCTTTAAATATTCCTTTATCTTGCCTATTCCGTATGCCTTATCTATACCTTTCCTTGTGATATCTATTGAGGTTGTGCCGCCAATTCTTACTTCAAACTCTGGGAGAAGAGGATCCAGCAGCCTTTTTATCCTGATTCTTTTTGAAGCATCAGGATCCCATTTCTCTTTCAGATTTAAAGGCGCGTTCTGGCCAAGACCAGAGAAGGTTACCTGTGATTTTCTATCTTCTATTATTTCCCCATATGCATTTTTTGCATCTTCGTAGCCTGCTGCTTCCAAAGCTATATCCAATGCAGCAAATATCTTTTTCTTTTCCTCCTCGTTTAGAACCTCTGCATAAGCCTCTTTCCAGCTTGCTCCTTCATATATGTAAAGAGCCATTGCGTTTGTAGGAAATATATAAAGCCTCTGAAGTAGCTTGCCATCACATTTTATGTTTTTGATAAATTGTTTTTGGAACTGGCTGAAACCTGCTCCACTTATTACTGCTAAAGATCTAGACTCAAGGAGCCTTGCTATAAGCCCTGCCATCTCGCTATCTACTTCTGTCTTGCTCTCTGCCAGTGTGCCGTCCAAGTCCGCGACAACCACCTTCTTGCCTGCAAAATTTACTTTGGCTATCTCGTCTAAAGAGTAAAGCATATTAAAGCCTCAATTGCTCTGCCTAAACCGATTTGTATTTTTTTTATTTGAAGTTCAAGTTTTTATATTAATGCATTAAATTTATATTTATGCTTTACATAACGCTTATGCTTTAACCTTTATGAAAGGATTGGTTATGCTTAAAATGCATGTATGGGTTAAAGCAGACATCTACAAGCATTATAACTATGAAAAACAGAGCAGGCAGATATGGAGATAATTTAACATATTAGTTTTAGAAATATCCTCTTCTTAGCACTTTTTGCGGCAGGCATTATAATAATATTTTACAACACACTTGTAAACCTCAAAAACAGCGTCAAGAGGGCGTGGTCAGATATAAATGTGCTCTTGAAGAAGAGGCATGGCCTTATAGAGGAGCTTGTAGAAACTATTAAATGATATGGAAGCATTTCAGGAAAAATAATTTTCTTTCATTATGCAGGGCTGCTGAAGAGTGCGGAAGCAGAATTATAAGCTTATCTTAGCTGTACATTATGGTCTTAAGTGCGCAGGCTTTTAAAAAGTGCATATGAATAAGCATAAATATTTGCGCTTGAAATAAATATAAAGGAAAAAGGATGCTAAGTACTCTTTTTGCAAGTACTTTTATTATGGCAAAAGTATTGTAAAAGGAGATGCTGCGAAATGCAGCATGATGCGTTTGCCTAAAGATTGCCATTTAGAATGTACTTGATTCTAACCATATCGCAATTGCGGGGCTTTCAAGCAGTAGCATCCGAAAGCCTAAAAGGTGTTTAATTGAAAAAATTTAGTGATATGAACTTGAAGAAAGAACTTCTCGAAAACCTGACAAAAATAAAATTTACTCAAGCTACGGAAGTACAGGAAGAAGCAATACCTGTTGCAATGGAAGGGAAAGACATAATTGTAAGATCTAAGACAGGTACTGGAAAAACTGCGGCATTTCTGGTTCCGATAATACAGAAGCTCGGGGATGCGAAAGAGCCTGCAGCACTTATAATAGCGCCCACCAGGGAACTTGCAATACAGATAACAGAAATGGCTATGAAGCTCATGAATGACGGCTACAAAAAGGTGGCAATCGTTTACGGCGGTGCATCCATTAACGTGCAGATCCAGAACTTAAGGCGTAACCCAGCCATAATAGTTGGCACGCCAGGAAGGATACTTGACCTTATAGAAAGAGGCGCACTGGACATCTCAAAGATAAGGTTCCTAACACTTGATGAAGCAGATACGATGCTTGACATGGGATTTATAGATGATATAAAAGAGATAATGTCAAAAACGCCTCCTTCCAAACAGACAATGCTTTTCTCTGCAACAATGCCAGAACGCATAATAAAAATAGCGAAGGAATATATGCATGATCCGAAATATATAAGCGTTGGTGAAGAGGAGGAGCAGGTTGTGCCTAAAATCAAGCACTATTATGCAATAGCAGAGAAAAGGATGAAATTTGCGACATTGCTAGCTTTTATAAATGAGTATAATCCAAAGAAAGCGATAATATTTACCAACACGAAATGGATGGCAAATTCGCTCTATGAGGCAATGAAAGCACAAGGGCTGGATGTCATGATCATGCATGGCGGCCAAAGCCAAGCGCAACGGGAAAATTCCTTGTCAGTATTTAAAGGAGAAAGAAGGTTTCTCATTTCCACAAACGTTGTTGCAAGGGGCATAGACATAAGAGACATAACTGATATAATAAACTACGACATACCAGAAGACACAAGGCTTTATCTCCACAGAGTAGGCAGGACGGCAAGAATGGAAGCAGATGGAAGAGCATTTACCATAATAACTTCAGAAGAGACAAGCATAATAAATCAGATAATGATCGAAGACAGAATAGAGATAGATATGATCCGCCTGAATGCTGCAAAATTCGCATCGGCAAGGCTTTTTATGCAGGCAAGAAAATCTGCTTATGAAAAAGGCAGGCAAACACGACCTACATTTCATGGCAGAAGCAGGAATAACGAAGGAAACAATAGAGGCAATGCGAGCTATGGAAACAGGCGTCCATGGAGGCATGACCAAAGAGAAAGAGGGCAAAGGAGGAGATATTTCGAGAGCATGCAACATTAATTCTATCAAAATGAATTTAAATGCTATATAAAAATATTAATAAGATACTGTGAATGCAGTGGAAAGAACGCAAAAGTATTGAAAAAAGAAGAAGCAGCCTTTTGATTGGTGAAATATGATGCTTAGAACTGCCGAGATGCAGAAATTAAGAGTAATTGCACTTAAAGAATACAAAAAGGATATTATAAAAAGACTGCAGGCTTTGGGGCTTATGTCTATAGAAAGCGTAGACCTACCGCTGGAAAATGACGTTCAGGAGCCGGAGCAGGAAATAAGCGCGCAGCTGGCGAGAGTCGAAAGCGCCATTTCCATAATGGAAAAATTTGATTCAAAAAAAAAGAGAGTAAAGAAGGCAGAAACAAGGCTCGAAGAGCATAAGCCTTTGGCTGAACTGCTTCATGAATGCTCCAACTCAAAGGAGATAACGGAGCTTTTCGAAATAAATAGCAATATTTCAGGAATTAACGAAAACATAAAAAGATTAGAAAGCGCTGAAGAGATTGCACAAAATGCCTTGGGATTTGATATTGTATTTCCATTGCCAAAAATAGAAGGGATAAAATATAAATTCGTAACAGGGGGAAAGGCAGACATACAAAAAGCGCTCGAAAAGCTGAAAGGGAAGCCAAACATTGAAGTTGAGGCATATACATCTAAGTCTTCTTATTTGTTCGTAATGTATGCGGAAAGCGAGCAGCATCTAGTGGAATCAGCCTTCGCTGGAATTTCATTCAAAGATATGGACACAAGCAACAGCCTCCTTTCCGGAAGGCCTAAAGAGGCCATAAAGAAGCTCGAAAAAGAAAAGGAAAGCCTTGCAAAAGAGCTCAATGAAAACCTGGCAAGAATAGAATCCATAAAAGAAAGGTATATGGAAAAAATTCTTGCACTAAAGGAAATGCTGATGATAGAAAGCGAAAGGGCACAGATATCAGGCCAGTTTAAAACTACGGAGCAGACATTCATAATTGAAGGATGGGCTGAAAAAAAGAATGCTTCAGAGATTAAGCGTGAGATAGAAAAAACTGCAAAAGGGAAGTGCGTTGTAGAAGAAATAGAAAAAAAGGAAGGAGAGCTAGCACCTACGAAGCTTACAAGAAAGGGAGCGTTCGCACCTTTTGACTACATAATGGAGATGTACTCGCTACCCAGAAGCGACGAGATTGATCCTACCTGGATATTTATACTGTCATTTGTAATATTTTACGGGCTTATGATATCAGATGCTGGATATGGCATAGCTTCTATAATTCTATCTGCTTGGATAGCCAAAAAAGTCGATAAGGAAGGGCTGATGTACAATGCGGCAAAGATATGGGAATTCAGCGGATTTTCTGCAGTAATATTTGGAATAATGTCAAACCAGTATTTTGGATACAGCCTGAACGGGCTAATAGGCATACCTACTATATTCATATGGCAAAAGAACATAACTCAGCTAATGCTTATTACTATAATTTTTGGTATTGTAGAAGTGGCTTTGGGGCTTGTCTTTGGCTTTATAAACAATTACAGGTTTGCAAAGGCTGAAAAAAGCAGGAAAGAATTAAAAGTAGCTTACGGGAAGCTTTCGTCTTTGGCAATGATGGTTTCCGGAATAATAGCAGTAGCAGGAGGCATATTTGGTATATTCAGCTACCAGGTAACGATGTTTGCAACAGCTATTAGTATAGCCTGCTTTATATTAACTATTGTATTAAGCGGAAGCGAGGCAAGCGAGATAACAAGCCTTATGTCGCACCCCTTGAGCTTTGCCAGGATTTTTGGATTCGGGCTTTCAAGCGTAATCATAACAATGCTTATAGACAGCGCCTTCCCCATATCATTAAAAGAGGGATGGAGCATAGTAATATTTGCCCTGCTTTTGGCTATTACCCAGTTCATGAACCTAATACTTTCCATGCTTGAGGCTATTATACAAGCTACAAGGCTTAACGTTGCAGAGTTCTTCTCAAAATTCTACAAAGGCAATGGAATAAAATTCGAGCCTTTTTATTACAAAAGAAAGTATACTTATGAAAAATTTTGAGTGATAAAATGTTAGCAATAACAATGCCGAGTGCTGTGGCAGCGATTGCCGCAGGTCTTGCAATATTAGGAGGAGGGTTAGCAACAGCAATGGCTCAAGCAGCCATAGGAAGCGCAGGCATAGGCTTGATTGCAGAAAACCCGAAGCAGCTTGGAACTGCTCTTTTGTTCTTAGTGCTTCCAGAGACCATCCTTATCTTCGGATTTATAATAGCGGTTTTGATACTTCTTGGAGCCGGCCTGCTGTGAGCAGAATGTCCATTGAAAGCGTCAACACCGAAATAAGAAGAAAAGCGGAAGAGGAGTCTGAAAAGATCATTAAGAATGCCAATGAGAAAGCAAAAGAGATTGTCAAAGAAGCGGAGGCAGCAGCAAAAGAGATTACAGAAAAGAGGATTAACGAGGCAAAGGCAGCGGCAAGCCAAAATGAAAATGCGATAATAGCAAGCGCAGAGATAGAAGCTAGAAGGCTTTTCCTGGAGGCAAGAGAAGCACTGATAGAAAAGGAGCTTGAAGGAATGCTTCCAAGCATATACAAAAGCGTAAAGGAAAGCGGCAGCTATGAAAAAATAATAAGAGAGGCGTTGGAGCAGGCAAAAGCCATAGGAATAGAAAAGCCTGTATTATATGTAAACAAAAAAGACATCGCGCTTGCAAAGGAAATCACAAAGTCAAAAGCAGAAGCAAAAGAATGCAATATAGAAGGGGGGGCAATAGTTTCAAATACTGATGAAAGCATAAAAGTTATAGCTTCAATAGAAAGCATTGTTTCAAAGCAAATACCAAAGATCAGAAGCATGATTGCTGCTTCTATTCCAGAAATCAAAGAATAAGGCAAAACTATGAACGGAGCAGGATATAGGCAGGCAAAAGAGTATGGATATGCAAATGCCAGAATAAAAGCTATGAAGTCTATGCTCTTGAGCAGCGATTTCATCAAGACTATTGAAGGGCTTGCCAGCATAAAAGACATTGAAGCAGAGCTAATGAAAACAGCTTACCGCATAGACGTAGAAGAGGCTATAGCATCCAACGAAAAAACGATGCTGAGAATATTAGATAGGGCGTTTACTCTTAATTTGGCAAGAAATTTTGAAAAAATACGCAGGATAACACCCAAGGAGCACAAGGATCTGGCAAAGGCCTTGACATTCAGGATAGCAGCAGAAGACCTAAAGCTGCTTATAAACGCAAAGGCTTCAAACAAGGGCTTTGAAAGCATATCCAATGAATACATACCTTTTGGGAAGATGGACAAGCTGCTTGCAATATCCCTACTAAATGAAAATGGAGTAGAAGAGATGCTTTCGCGCCTTGCAAATACGTATGAATTCAAGGGTATTGCAGAGGCTACGCTCAAAAGCTACAAGGCAAGGGGCAAGGAAGTTGATGCCTATGTTGCCATAGACAAATATTATCTGGAAAGCATAAATAGAGAGATAAAAAAAGCCAAAAACGTAAGCAACGAGGCAAAGGTAATACTCAAATACAGGATAGAAGAGGAAAATATGCTAACACTTCTCAGGCAGGCAAAATATAACATAAAAAGCACAGATTATTTAATAGAAGGCGGGCTTACAAGCATGGAAGAGCTTTCAAAGCTGAGCGGAACGAGCATAGAGGAGATTGCAAATAATTCAAAGTATTTTGACATTAAAAATGCTTATGAGCAATACAAGAAGAAGCCCTTGCTTCTTCCATTTGAAGAGGAAATGGAGAGGCAACTTTTCAGCAAAAGCAGCCATACATTGAACCACACAAATCTATCTTTTGCTGCAATCATATCATTCATATTCTCCAAGCAGATAGAGATATCAAAACTGAGGCAGATAGTCATATACAAAAGATACGAGATAGGCAAGAGTTCATGAAAAGTTATGATTACAGGATAGCAGCAGTAGGAAGCAAGCTTTTGGTTGCTGGACTCAACTTAATCGGCATAAAAGAGGCTTACGAAATCGAGGAACCGGAGGCCGCAACTTCCAAAATAAAAGAGCTGGCTGGAAGAAGCGATATAGGCATGATAATAGTAAATGAGAACTTAGTCAAAGAGATTAAAGATAGGAAGGTAAGGAATATGATCAATGAAAGCAGCATGCCTATATTTGTGCAGGTGCCAGATTTTAAGGAAGAAGAGGAGATCGGCGAAGAGCTTAAAGAACTTGTAATGCGCGCTATAGGCATAGACATTAAAAACATAAAAGGTTAGAAAATGGGAAAAATAATAAAAATTGCTGGGCCTCTCGTCATAGCCAAGGAGATGAGTGGCTCGAGGATGAATGATATGGTTAAGGTTGGAAGCCTAAAGCTCATAGGAGAAATAATACAGCTGAAAAATGACACAGCCATAATACAGGTATATGAAGATACAAGCGGAATAACTCCTGGAGAGAATGTCGAAGATACAAAAAAGCCCTTGTCTGTAGAATTGGGACCAGGATTGCTAAAGAATATATACGATGGTATACAGAGACCGCTTAGCATTATAGAAGAGGAATCAGGATTATTTATAGCAAGAGGAATAAGCGCGGCGGCACTAGACACAAAGAAAAAATGGGAATTTATAAAAAGCACAAAAGAAGAAAAAGCAGGCGAAGGCACAATACTTGGATACGTAAATGAGACCAGCATAATAAAGCATCACATAACAGTACCTCCAGGAATTTACGGGAAGATAAAAAAAATATATGAAGGCAAGTTTACTATAGATGACACTATAGCGGAGATAGAAACGCTAAAAGGAATAAAAGAAATATCAATGAAGCAGATAAGACCAGTAAGGATACCAGCAAAATATATGGAAAGGCTGCCAAGCAATATGCCATTGATAACAGGGCAGAGAGTTATAGACACGTTTATACCTGTTGCAAAAGGGGGCACGGCAACCATCCCTGGGCCCTTTGGTTCTGGGAAAACTGTGATACAGCATCAGCTAGCCAAATTTTCTGACAGCAATGTTGTTGTATATGTTGGCTGCGGGGAGAGGGGAAACGAGATGACAGAAGTGCTTACAGAATTTCCCGAGCTTCTGGATCCGCAAACGGGCAAGCCCCTTATGGAAAGGACTGTACTTATAGCAAACACGAGCAACATGCCAGTAGCTGCAAGAGAAGCAAGCATATATACCGGCATAACAATAGCAGAATATTTCAGGAATATGGGCTATGATGTAGCACTTATGGCAGACTCGACATCAAGGTGGGCAGAAGCCATGAGAGAGATATCGGCAAGACTGGAAGAGATGCCAGGAGAAGAAGGATATCCTGCATACCTGCCTAAAAGGCTAGCTGAATTCTACGAAAGGGCAGGAAGGGTAAAAAACTTTAATGGGACAATAGGCTCTGTCACAATAATAGGAGCGGTATCTCCTCCAGGAGGGGATATATCAGAACCTGTATCACAGGGCACTCTCAGGGTGGCGAGGGTGTTCTGGGCTCTTGACAACGAGCTTGCAAACGCCAGGCATTTCCCTGCAATAAACTGGCTGAATAGCTATTCCCTCTATATAAACGACCTGAATGGATGGTATTCTACCAATGTTGCACAGGATTTCAACAGCAACAGGGACGAAGCTATGAGAATACTTCAAAGGGAACAGGAGCTCAAGAACATAGTACAGCTTGTTGGATCGGACGCACTTCCCGACAACGAACAGCTTGTGCTTGAGGCAGGGAAAATGCTAAGAGAGAACTTCCTCAGGCAGAGCGCATTTGATGAAATAGACCAGTATACAAGCCTAGAAAGTCAGTACTACATGCTCAAGATAATCCTTTACCTCCACCAGAAATCAATGGAGGCTCTTGACAAAGGTGCAGACCTGCAGAGCATACTTAGTATAAAATCCAAGGAAAGTATTGCAAGGATGAAAGAGGTAAAAAATGGAATCCATAAAGCAGAATACGAAAAAATGCAGTCTTCAATAGATGAAGAATTTGGGAAGTTGCTGAGCGAAGTGGTAAGATGAAGTTTGAAAAGGAATTTAAAACTGTAAGCAGTGTTGCAGGGCCTTTGGTAATAGTTAAAAGCGTACCAGATGCTGCCTACAACGAGATTGTAAAGATAAAGCTTGAAAATGGAGATGAAAGGCTCGGGCAGGTCCTGGAGACAACAGACACCTATGCTGTAATAGAGGTTTTTGGAGATACTTCTGGCATAAATGTAACGCAGACGAGCGTCAGGTTCGCAGCAGAGACCTTCAAGCTTGGGGTATCTGAAGAAATGCTTGGAAGGATATTTGACGGGCAAGGAAGGCCTGCAGATATAAAAGCAGAACCTATAGCTGAAGAATTCAGGGATATAAATGGTTCACCGCTCAATCCGACCGCCAGGCTTATGCCAAATGATTTTATACAGACAGGAATATCTTCAATAGACGGGCTTATAACGCTCGTGAGAGGGCAGAAGCTTCCAATATTCTCAGGGTCAGGGCTTGGCCACAACGAACTCGCGGCACAGATAACAATGCAAGCAAAAACCAAGGGCGAATCTAATTTTGTCGTGATTTTTGGAGGAATAGGGATAACACATGATGATGAGCTTTACTTCATAGAGAATTTCAGGAAGACAGGCGCATTGAAAAGGACGATAGCATTCATAAACAATGCGGATGACCCAAGCGTTGAGAGGATCCTTACGCCAAGGCTAGCACTTACAACTGCAGAATACTTTGCATACGAACTTGGAAAGGATGTTCTTGTAATACTTACAGATATGACAAACTATTGCGAAGCATTAAGGGAACTTTCAAGTGCAAGAGAGGAGGTCCCTGGGACCAGAGGCTATCCAGGCTATATGTATACAGACTTGGCAAGCATATACGAAAGGGCAGGAATAGTAAAAGGCAGAAAGGGAAGCATAACTCAGCTGAGCATATTGACGATGCCAGGGGATGATATAACACACCCTATTCCAGACCTTACCGGCTATATAACAGAAGGGCAGATATATCTCAGCAGGGATCTCGCAAACAAAAAGATATATCCTCCAATAAACCCGCTGAGCTCGCTCTCGAGGCTGATGAACAACGGGATAGGAGAAGGCAAAACAGAGCCTTACCACAGGCAGCTTGCCGACCAGCTTTACGGGGCATATGCAAAGGCAAACGATGCAAGAAACTTAAGTTCCATAGTTGGGCCGGATGCGCTCAGCGACATAGATAAAAAATATATGAAATTTGGCGAGCTTTTTGAATCAAAATTTTTGAGCCAGGGGCAGTACGAAAACAGGAGCATAGAGCAAACACTCGATCTTGGATGGGAGCTTCTTTCTACGCTTCCGGAAACCGAGCTCACAAGAATAAAAAGCGAGTATATTAAGAAATACTACAAGTACAAGGCGTAAAAATGTACATAAGCGCAACCAGGATGAACCTAATCAAAACAAAGGAGAAGCTTAAGCTTACGAAGATGAGCTACAAGCTGCTTAAAAAGAAACAGGAAGTTCTGGTAATGGAGTTCCTGCGGATGCTGAAGCAGTCTTCAGGAAGCAGGGAGGAGCTTGATGCACTGCTTGATGAGGCTTACAGATCTGTAGCTAAGGGATTTGCTATTACAGGGGAAAATGAATTTGAAAGAGTGGCAGGCTTCATGAAGGATTTCGACCTTCTGCATATAACCATAAACAACATAATGGGGGTAAAAATAGCAGAATTTCATCCTCCTAAAGCTGAAATAAATGTCACTGAAGAGTATAGCATACTCGGCACAAGCAGCGCAATAGACGATGCAAAGGAGGAGTTCACAGAGCTTATATCTAAGATAATAGAAGTGGCAAAGACAGAACAGGGGCTTAAAAAGCTTATAATAGAGATAGAAAAAGTAAAAAGAAGAGTCAATGCACTTGAATACTCTAGAATACCTGCGCTTCAGAAGCAGTCGCAGTATATTAACATGAGGCTTTCAGAGATAGAGAGGAGCAGCTTCTCATCATTAAAGCATATTAAAAAGAAGCTTGAAAAAGAAAATAAAGTGTAGGCAGTTCATGCCTTGCTCTCTTTCAATTTATTATAAAATTCTTCCATACTTTTAAAAATGTATGTAGGATTCTCTTTTTTCAATGTGGTATATGAATCAAATCCGTCAGCTATCGCACACTGGTCCACGCCAGCAAGCTTTGCTGCTATTATATCATCAATCGAATCTCCTATCATAAGAGTCTTTCTTTTTGTGGCTTTGGCATGTTTTAATATAATTAAAATCCCATAAGGGCTAGGCTTCATTTCCTTCATCTGGCGTGCGCTCGCTATAAAGCTGAAATATTTTGAGACACGCGTATAAGAGGCCTCGCGGTTTATCCTGTGCTTGCCTGCGTTTGTAAGTATTACGAGAGTTTTGCCTCTTTCTTTTAAGAGAGCAAGCGTCTCTAATGTATACTTGTGGAGTCGGGGCCTGCTTAGGATAAGGAAAAAATCGACTAGCAGGGAAAGCAGTCCATTTTTTTCTTCCTCCATTGCGATGCCAGCATTGGTTGGGAGTGTGCCGAGCTTGCGCGCGCTTGTCTTTCGGCTACTCTTAAAACCTTTTCTCAAAAGCTTGATTCTTGATATTGTGTCTTTTATTTTCAAAAGCAGCCTTATACTTGTAAGCGTGCCATCCCAGTCAAAAATAAAAAAAGAGTATTTTTCCAGGAGCTTTGGATTTTTAATATCTTGCATTTTATTCCCACACCAGATCTATGCTGGGCTTGCTCGGCAAAGCCCTAGCTGCCCTAGCAGATTTGGAATCTTCCTCTCTCTCTACTATGACATTTGTGCCAAATCTTTCTGCTATGTACGGTATAGCTGAATTGAAAACGCTCAAAAGCTCGTTCTGCGGCATCAGTATCTTAGAGGCGGAGTAGCTGGACTTCTGGAGCTGCGCAAGCATTTTGGATAATTTTGCTTTGTCAATCTCTTTGAATTTATCATTTTTTATTACATCCTGCATATTTTTTGAATCCAGGTACATATTATATGCATCGTTCTTCCATTCGCTGGCGAGTATTATCCTTATCTCTGATATTTTCTTGCCTGCATTCTCCTTGATCTTGGAGCTGAGGGATATTGAGGTAGATATGTCTTCTACTGTATCGAAAAGTATGTCTACTGCTTGCTCTATAGGCAGATTTATCAGTGCTTCATCTGAAATGGGCCATATTGCCTTTTCTATAAGGTCCTTGTGACCGAGCATTGACCAGAACTCCTCGGTTACGTGCGGCATTATTGGCTCTAGCATTATCGTAATGGATTCTATGAAATCCCTCAGGCATATTCCATTCGCATTGCCTAGCGCAAAATATTTTTTAAGCTCGTTGATAGAGTCAAAATATATTTTTGTGTACGCTTCCTTCAAATCAAAGTTTTCCATTGCTGCGGTTGCATCCTTTATTTTCCTGTTTAACTTTGAATAAAGCCAGTAGTCAAATGCATTGAATTCTTTGCTTTCCATTATCGGAAGCTTCTCTATTATGTCTACAAGATACTCATTCCTTGCATATATTCCTTCCACCTCCTTAGCACTGAATTCCGAATCCGAATCCAAATCTGAGCCTGCTATTTCTATAAACCTTATTGGATCTGCCCCATATTTTTCCATGGCATCCATCGCAGGTATTATATTGCCAAGGCTCTTGCTCATCTTCTGCCCTTCGTAATTCACAAAGCCATTCAGCACTATCTGCTTTGGCCATAGCTTTTCTGGAGCAACAGCTATATGGTTAAATATATACATTGCAAGATGGTTTGGTACAAGGTCTGGTGCAGAATGCCTAGAAGTAAATCTGTACCAGTATTCAAAAGACTCCTTGCAAAGTTTTATAGTAGCTGCATCTATGCCTGTCACAGATGAAACTGAATCTGGATCCCCTTTGTCTTGTATCAGGTAGTCAAAGAACTCTGGCATTAGCTGCTCTGGAGATATGTTTCTTGCTTTCAGTATATGCACAAAAGTATAAAACATCATGTATATTGTAGAGTCTGACAATGATTCTATTATGTAATTCCTGTTGAATGGAAATCTAGTCCCAAGACCCTGTGCCCTTTCGGTAGCTCTCAGATCCAACCAATCTATCACATTCTGGAATGTAAGCCTAAACTTTTCAGGATAAATCTTCATAGATTGGAGATGATCCTTTGCTTTCTTCTTCCATTCCTTGTCTCCGTAATTTATAAACCACTGGTCTTCCACAACTTTCACAACAACCTTTGCATTGCACCTGCAGTACACTGGCTCTTCGTTTGCGATTATATATATAGGCAAGGCAGACTTGCTACTTATAAGATCATTTTTTATTCTATCTCTTGCTTCCGAAACCTTCATGCCTTTGTATGGCCCGACATCCATTATGCCGTAGCGGAGCTCTGATCTGTAAAGAGATTTTGTAGCTTCCTCAAGCGTTGCTTCGTTGCCATCCATTGCGGCAAATTTCTCAATATACGAAAGTGAAGGAAGGGAGTTGTCTTTTTCTTCAGGATTATGAAGAACTCTTTTGTAATCCTTAGGAACATCCTGCTGCTTGCCTAGCTTTTGCAGGGCAGCATAATCAAAAGGCGCATGGGCAGGCACGCTCATCACTATGCCAGTGCCAAAATCAGGCTTCACAAAAGAGCCTGGAAGGACCGGCACTTCCTCATTTGTTACAGGATTTATGGCTTTTGCATTCAAAAGCTTAGAAGTATCTGCCTGCTCCAATACCTCTATTTTCATTTGGTATGAAAGGGATTTTGCGGCTTCCTCAGATATGTAATATTTCTCCCCTTCTATCAATACTATATCATATTTAACATTCGGATTTATGAATATATTTGATACTCCATATACTGTCTCTGGCCTGTATGTTGCGCAAGGGAAAATTATGTCGCTTGAAGAATCCTTGAACTTTATCGCCGCCATTTCTGATATCTCTGGCTGGACATCATGCTTGGTATCATGCTGGCCGACAGGGTTGTTTTCGTTAGGGCACCATCCTATCGGGTGCCTTCCCTGCACAAGGAAACCTGCTTCCTTAAGCTTCGTGAATTGCCATTCTACCATTTTGCTGAACAATGGATCTATTGATATGAACTTACGGCGAAAATCCATGCTGCAGCCCATGCGGCGCCAGCCTTCCTCATGCTTAGGTATAAAATAGGAGATAATCTCTTGAGGATCTGACATCTTTTTAATTTCCTCATCAGGAATATGAAAAGTCCTAAGCTCCTCTATTGCTTCCATATCGTTGCTAGCAATTCTCTTAGCAAATCCCAGAACCGGCGTGCCTGTTGCATGGAAACCCATAGGATACAAAACATTATAGCCGAGGAGCCTTAAAAATCTTGCATATAGATCTGGGGTGCAGTATGTCCTCAAATGGCCTATATGCTGTGGGGTATTGACATAAGGCCATGCAGCGGTAATCATTATGCTATTGGGGTTATCGTTTGCCTCTGCTTCGAATATCTTGGAGGAATACCAGACATCCTCCCACTTTTTCTCTATTTTATTATAATCTATCAATTAATTCACCAGAAAATTCAATAGCAACGAAATATAATTCTTCTGCTAAAAATATAAGAATTTTGTATAATCATCCGGCGCCCATGCTCAGTGTTGCGAACATCATTCCTATTACATACCTGACCAAGTAAAATGCAATTACTCCTGCAATTACAAACACAGGCATAAGCTTGAGCCCTTTTGCAGCTGAACCGCTTGATATAGCAGACATTATCAAAGAAGCAAAAGCAGTTATTATTATTATCGCAATTATTGAAAAGTTCTCATATTCCTGTGGAGTGATTACTGGAGGGCTAGGTTTTAGAAATCCTACGCCTTCAGAAGGCAATCCATTTGGGTTTGATGCAAGAATTCCCTTCCATACACCATCTGTTATTACAATCATTTGGCTTGTCAACCCGTAAAGCACAGGGGCGGCAGCAACGCCCGCAAAAGCAATAAATATACTATAAAGGAAAAGCTGGCCTGAAATCTCTTTTTGAGTGAGCTGCTGGTCTCTTATATCCCTTGCAAGCTGCTCTATAAGGTCCGCCATCGCTCCCCCATATCTCAAAGATTCATTAATCATCCTTATTGCATGCTGCAGTTCCAACGAAGTATACCTTTTTGAAAAATCCGTGAGTGCATCTTCAAGCCTTTTGCCTCCAAATACTTCATCAATCATCTTCTTTATGTCATCGCTGAAGAAGCCGAATTCCGGCCTTGCAGATAGAAGCATAGATTTGTCCAAGGAAACTCCGCTCCTTAGGTTCGCAGCAGTTATCTGGAAGAAATCTGCAAGTATGGCTTCCACTTTGCTCTTCCTCGCATCAATTCTATATTGCATAATCATATAAGCAAAAATAAGGACCCCAACGCCTGCTCCTATTGCAACCATAGATGCCACTAGAAAATCAAGATGCAGTAGGAGCATTGCAATAAAGCCAGAAGCAAACATTAGAAGTATAGAGCTTATAAACAATTTTTTAATAAAATCATTAAGGCTGGTCTTCATGCCGGCGAGTACGAGCTGGTGGGAAAGCCATAACGCAACGCCTCTTGAAACAAGCATGTCAAATCTGATCTTCATAAATATCACATGCTAAATACAGGTCTTGAATTCCTTATCATCTGCAAGAATATTATTTGTAAGAACACTATGCCAACTGCTGCCATTTCCAATATAGTAACATTTATTGTTATTAACGGTATAAAGGTTGTTAGGATTGTTGCAACAGCAAGGCCCATGCTTGGAAGTATTACACCAAAAAGCATGTAGAACATTGCTATTGCATTAAGCTTTTGACCATATCTCCTCAGTTCTATAACTCTTTCTTGAGAGAGCTCGTTTATTGTTGTCTGCATTGCAGGTATTATGTCTGCGCCTGTTTTTATAGTAACGCTGGCTTGGAGCATAAGCCTTCTGAACGAAGGGCTCTTAGTTTGCGCTATTACCTGGTCAATTGCTTCTGTTAAAGGCATACCGACTTGTACTCTTTCTACAATCTTCCCAAACTCATTGCTTGCCGCGCCATAGCCTGTGCTTATAGAAACTATTCCGTTGTAAAGAGGTATGCCGGATCTCAAGGATATTATAAGGTCTCTAGCAGCAAATAGTATGTCCCTTTCTATGTATTTGCTTGAATCTTTGCTTTTTCCTTTTAACGGATATTTTATAAAATTGGAAAAACTGATTCTTTCTACGACAAGTGCCATTACGGCTGAAAGTACCAAATCCATAGCTAAAGTCATTCTAGGGAGGTTAAGCTTGTATAATATCACAAATGTAACAAATCCTATCATTAAGCCGAATATCAGGCTTGCAAAAAACATGCGCTTAATAAAGTCTTCAACACTGCCTTTTATATTATGCAAGGGCAGTGCCGTAGCCAGATCCTTGTTTTTGCTAGCAAGCTTGTCTATATATAAATCAAATGCGTTGGGCTTTTTATCCTGCTTCTTTTGTTCTTTTGAAGTATTTCCATTGTCTGCGGCAGGGCCATAATTAGCTTCAGGATAAGTATCTTGAGGAGAAGAAGGAGATAAAGCCGCGGCGTTTTGAGTAGTTTGCTGGAAAGATGAGGATAATGAAGCAGGGGATGCCTGCGGGGTATTGGCATCAGTAGGGGATTTGGCTTTTTTATTTCTGCTAAAAAAAGAGGGCTTTGGCTGAAGGACAATATTTTCATCGCCGACCTTTATTGATTTGGCTTTCTTATTAAATATTGACATTCAAACCCCGGATTTGCTTTTTTCAGCGTTTTCGGTTTTATGCAATGTATAATCATTAGATTTCAAGCTTTTTATTATATCTAATAAACATTTATTCCTGTATCTTATTAAGGTTTGCTGCAAAGGAGTAAGATTTTGACGTTCAATAGGATTGAGCTTTTGCTCTGAAACAAGCGCATTGTAAAGGCTGTAAACCTCCTCCTTTACGACATTTATATTATCTTGGTTGAAAATACCTTGCTTCAAGCCTTCCTGGATTTTTTCAAGCTCCGAAATCTGGTCTGGCAATGATAAGCTTGGAAGAACATACGCGCTGTTGCTTCTTATTTCTATAGCCTGAGAGTTCTTTGCTGGAACGCTTATAGATTTTGCCCTTTCATCTGCTTGAATAATATTTGGCTTTCTTGCGTGCAGATTGCTTAACAAATTGTTCAGTTCTTTTGAAGCAGCAGAAATCTCGTTCTGAAGTGCACTGGTGTTCTTGCTTATTGTTGTTTTTGATTCGCTGAAGATTTCAGCCAACTTCTTAGTTAAAATTGAAACATAATCTTCTATATTCCTTGCCTGCTTTTTCCAGTTAATCTGAAATTTTTGTACATATGCATTTTGGCTACTTTGGGAGGTTTGCTGCTGCGAAGGCACGCTGATAGGTTTTATCTTAGATTGCAGTGATGGCTGCTGCACAAGAACATTATACTCTTCCTTTTTAATTGCAGTAGGCTCTGGAACCTGCATCTGTTTTGCTTCCTGCACAAAACGGTTTTTGCTATCCTGCATCAAATAAAACTCTGAAAGCAACTTTTCATAAGATATACTGCTTGAAATATAAGGTTTAATTTCGTATATACTTACAGGAAGCACAGAATTTTTTTGGGGATGCTCCATATCTTTTAAATCTTCCAACAGCTTCTTGTATATAGTGGAGTCTTCAATCATTACAACCACATTATTTGAAAAGTTCTGGTGAGAAAGGAGTATCTTTTTTTACCATTTCCATAAGTTCATCTTTGTTTGAATAATATTTTGCGATTACAAGACCGCAATTGTTTACATCTATAATGTTGTTTTTTACCATCCATTCTATGACTTGCGACTTCTCATTCAGATCATTATTTATATCGCTTTGGGACATGCCTGCATACATATTTAGAAGATCAAGCAGCCTAGTCATAGTACCTATCTTAAGCTGCTGGTCTCTGCTCATATTCCATCTATATAGCACATTTGCATCGCCATTATTGAGAACCTCAGCAAATTCTAGAACCCTCCTAATGCCAAGGAATCTGTGCCTGAAATTTACAATTATGCCACCTAAAGCGTTCATTGTTATTTTAGGTATGTTTATAGGAGGATTTGTCATTCTCACTATAGTATCTTGTGCATTATCTGCGTGAACTGTACCGTAAACCGAATGTCCTGTGTGTATTGCTTCGAAAAGGGTTTCTGCATCCTTTTGGGTTCGGACTTCCCCAACCAATATTATATCGGGCCTTTGCCTAAGCGCATTGATCATCAAATCATACAATGTAACCTCTCCCTTGCCTTCTGGATTAGGCTGCCTTGTAATCATTGAAACCCATTGGTAAATATTTGGCAAAGACAATTCCTTTGTTTCTTCTACAGATATTATCCTCCTAGTTGGAGGGAAGAATATGCTCATTGCATTTAAGAAACTTGTTTTTCCGCTTGCTGTGCCTCCGGAAATAAGCAGGCAGATTTCGTTCTGTATTGCAAGCCATATCAAAGAGGCAAGCTCCGAATTAACGCTTTTGTTTTTTACCATTGCTATCATTGTCCACGGGTTTTTGGAGAACTTTCTTATAGTAAGAGTGTTGCCGACTTGTGATATAGGAAACAGCGTTGCGTTTACTCTTGAGCCGTCTGGCAGCTCTGCATCCATAAGGGGTTGCAAATTGTTAATTTCCCTACCGACATTTCTTCCTATATGCTCAGCATCTGAGTATATTAAATCTTCGTTATAAAGATTTATTGTTGTCTTGCACCATCCTATGTCTTTGTGAAAAACCCATACTGGCTGCTTAGAACCGTTGACTGCAATTTCCTCAAGGTTTGGATCTGCTATAGGTATTTCCAAATCGCCAAAACCTAGCATCATGTTTAAAACATATGCTATTATAACCTTTTTTGTTTCTTCAGCAGTATTTGGCAGATATTTATTGATAAGCATCAATGTTGCTGCGACATATTTTCTATTAATTTCTTCGCTATATATTTTATCTTGTACCCTTGTAGGGTCTATTGGTACCATAGATATAAGCTCCTGCCTCCATGAAAATACAAGAAGCTTTGTTGCATCGCTTATACCAGTAGTTGTAACCTTGTAAATAGGTACAAAGTCTTTGCCTTTTATTATTTCTACAAGTACATTTAATCCATTCGCGTTAATATTATATGTTGAAAGCACCTCTTCGCTTACTGCCATCTTCAATTCGCCTTTTCAGATTTTTTTGCTGCTGAGTTTGTGCTGCTTGCTTTATCTTTGATATTCTTCAGCATTTCTTTATTGATCTTGTTTTTAGTTGCGCTCAATTTTGTGTTTGTTGCGTTCACTTTTGATTTTACATTATTAATATTCTTAGATACTTCTTCTAAGTTTGGTGCAGCTTTTGCGGAGACCTTGCCTTTCGTTGGCTTGCTGGCATAGGCAGCTAATTTTTTAGCTTTTTGAAGAGCAGTGTTCAGAGCTTTTACTTCAGCAAAGTCTGCATCTAATTCCGCTTTTATCTCTTTTATCTCAGTCTTGGAATTGTAAAGATTAGAATCTATCAAGGATATTTCACCGAATTCTTGTTTTAGCTTGTCGAGTTTGTCTTGCAAATTATCAGATTCTGCTTTGAACTCCTGCAAACTTGCCTCCATCTTGCTCCTTGCAGCTTCTGACTCATCATGAAAATTATTAAGATGCTTTTCAAGATCTTGTTTTGAAATTTCAATTTCTTTGGTAAACTTTTTCAGCTCTTCTACAGAATGTGAAACCTCCTTAAGCTCCTCTTTAAGAGAATTGCGTACCTGCTCAAGCTCGGATCTCATGCTTTCAATTTTTCTAGAAAGATCTGAAGCCCTCTTATTTGTGTCTTGCTCTAAGTTCTTAAACTCGTATTCTAAATTAGAGCGTATGCGGTTTATGCCATCGTTTTTCATCTTTGTTATCTCGTTTAAATCGCTCTCTACGCTCTCTATGCTGTTTGATATATCTTCGATTTTCATAGATTTTGCTTTTGCCATGTTTTCTACGCTGAGCCTGGAAAGATTTGCAACAAGCATACTTATGCTCTCGTACTTCTTTTTGAAATCTTCATAAGAATTGTTGACAATATGCTCCAAATCTTCCACTTTCTTTGATTCGTTGCGTATTACATCGTAAACCTTGTTTATCTTTGCAAGATCTGAATAGATAATAGGAGCATTTTTCTTGTAGCTTTGCTCTATCTTGTTAAGGGTTTCGCTTGTCTTTTCTATTTCTGAAAAATAGTGGCTTATCTCAGCAGTTGTAGCTTCTATCTCTTCTTCTAGAATATCCATTTGCACAGCCTTCGCTGCTGAGTCTGAGGTTGAAGGGGTTGCATTTGTAGGCTCTATATACATATGGTCCAGAGCGTACGTGATTTTTATTAAGCCTCCAGACTCGAGCGCTTTTGACCAGCTTTCTATTATTCTAGGGCTCACTTTCAATTGTGCAGCAGCAACGTTTACATCTATTTTGCCCTTAGAATTTACAAGATCTAGCAAAGCATCTATTGTAGTAGTTATTGTCTTGCTTTCGATCTCGTTGAATGGTGATTTGGAAACAGATTGCTCGTCAAAATTTGCAGTCGGGTTATTTGATCCTGAAGCAGTAGGTTCATTTGATTCAGAACTTGGATTGGCAGCAGAATTATAAACTAGGTTGCTTTGAGCGCTTTCGACCTTGGTATCTTCTTTAAGATTAACTTCTGCAGATCTCCCAGCATCATTTTCAGTATTAGTATCGCTCGTAAAACGCACCTTATATATTATTTATTATTATCTTTTTTATAACTTTATAAACTTATTTATATACTATATTAAAGTGCATTATTAAAAGCAGGTACAGGCATTTATATAAAAATATCATCATAGCTAGTTTTTATCCGGTAATCCGTTGCCTACACGATTTCTTTACAGAACATGCTGCTTAGAACAGCCGCCTATATGACATTGAAAATAGCAGTGCTATTATAAACATAAACATTATGTCAAAGAGCATGCCCCACCCAGCTACATATATCAGCAAAGTAAATATTACAAGCATAGTTATTCCATAAACTGCAGGATTCCAAAGCAAGACCTTGCTGCCGTCCAATGGATAGATAGGAAGCATATTGAAAAATGCAAGAATTATACTTATGAACATTGTCAATGATGCAAGCTCTCCTATATAGCTTTTAGGGTTCACAAACATCATAATTACAAAAAATAAGCCGAATATAGCAAAGTTTGTTAACGGACCTGCAATAGAAACTAGTCCATTCTCTTTTTTTGTAAAATTGTTTGCATATATGACTGTCGCACCAGGTATGCCTATCAGGAAGCCAAAAAAGCCACTTGCCAAAGTTATGATAAGGCCAGTTCTTGAAGCCCTAAAAGCAGCTATCGCTCCGTATCTTTCCGCTACGAATTTATGCATAAGCTCATGGAGAACAAAAGTAAGAGAAACAGCAACAAAAGCCATTGGAAGCACATAAACGAAGCTCATGCCCGAAGCATTGCCTGTACCAAAAACGCCACCAATAATTACCGCGGCAAATGCAAAAGTCAGGACTATATCTGCAAGGAGCAGTTCTCTGAGCTCTTCCATAAAAGAAATGTTTACACGCATCATATTTTTACCGTACGCAAAACAATAGAAATTGCTTATTATATTTTGTATAAGTTTATTTAATAATTAGCTTGTGCATTGCTAAATCAATATCAGCACATTTTTAGTTGAAGTCATTTTACAATGTTTAAGTTGCCTATAGATGCTGTTGGCATTACACCATTTGGAGGATATGCGCGTACACGAACCCATGTATATGTTTCGGTTATACTTCTGCTTAGACTACTCCAAGCAGCCCCTAAACCTAAATATAAATTACCTGTCGGGCTATCTGTTGATGAAGATGTATATTTTGAATAATTACTTGGAGTTGAACCAGAAAAACCATACCAGTAGTTAGTCGAGCCTGTATACCCTACACCAAGAAGCCAGTTAGATGCAGGATTTGCGTTGTTAGTAGATGATGCAAAATATGCAGAAGAAGAGCCTTGCTGTGCATTCCAATAACCAGAATTTGCACTGTTAATACTCCAATCTATTACAGGAGAAGATGCAGCATCTCCTGCAGGATTTTTTTGTGTATTTGAAGTACTCAAAGTTGGATTATATGTTCTTATGTTAACTGCAAAGGCTGAAGTAGAAAATAATGTTTCAGCTATAACATTAGGGGCAAAAGTAGAAGTAGAGTATATAACATAATCCCCAGCAGAGCCACCTGACATAGCTATACTTAACCCATTATTAATAGTTCCACCACTTCCTACTACTGACCACTTATTTGTATTTAAAGCAGTACCAGCAAAGTTATCATAGAAATTGAAAACCTCTGCCCCATTGTCGAACTTGCCGTATGTGTAGGAAAGCTGTGGCGCTTCCCCTGCATGGTCTAGCGCAATCGGCTTGCCTGAATAACTACTATAGTTGATTCCGATTCTGTAAAATGCCATTGTTATGTTTATAGCAGAGCTTGCTGGCACCCCTTGTGGAAGGTTTATCCAAAAAGTTGCTGATGATGAGGTGTTTGTGCAGCCGCTCTCGCACCAGCTGTAAAGCTCGTTATTTCCGTAATAAAATCTTATATTGCCAAGATTGCCAGATTCATAAGCAGAATAAGAAGATGGATTAAATGTTATACTCTGCTGGAATGGTGCGGGCGTTGGAGTAGACTGGCCATTATTTATTGTTATATTAAGGAATGCCAAAGGAAGAGCCATGCTTGTGGATGCGCTAACAGGGTATACATAAGAACCGTAGCTTGAGTTGAGTATTAAAACAGCAGAATACGTTGCATTTATGAAAAACGGGTTGGACTGAAAAACCATAATGGTCTGGTTTTTAAAGTTCAGAGTTGCACCTTCAGCTTTAGCTTCATTGCTTAGATAGCTTGTAAAAGAGCCGAGGTTACTGCTTATTATAAGGCTTATTTGGCGCGCAGCAGTATTGTTCAATGGATAATCCAGAAGGGTATGGGGGGGAACATATGAATTAACAGCATTTGGCAATGCGTTTTTTATAAAAGCGTTCATGGATGCACTAATGCTCTGCAAAAGCTGCGGCACAAGCGATGATCCGCTTTGCATTTCTATCATGCTGTTATAATTCAAATTCAAGTATGCATAAGTAACGATTTCGGCTAGCATCAAGATGAAAAGTATCAATGTCAGCAATGTAAATACAAAGCCACTTTTATGCTTCAGTGCCATATTATCACGCTAAAATTATACCCGCTGTAGGGACTGCCCAAAGGTATTATACAGCTTGCTTGGCTTACTTCTGAAGCAGCTGCAAGGGAAGCAGGTGTATATAATTTAGAATAGGAATTGGAATAAGATGCACCTGAAAAAGTGCCTTGGCCGTTCAAGCCAGTAAAATCATTGGTGTTTCCATTAAGCGGATACCAAGCTGCAAGTCTTGAATAGTTTGCCGGAGCACCATATAGACCGCGGCGGTATATCAAAGAAGCTTCTCTCGCCGTGATATTTGTAGAGTATATTTGTACATTTGCAATGCTTCCCTGAAAATAGGAAGATGAATAAGGAGAATATGCAATATCTATATAGCTTGCGGCCTCCGAAGTGCCTCCAAAATTGCCTTTGGCAACTGGATTGCCGTTTATGTAAATGCCATAAAGATTATAAGAAGAATTAAGCCAGCCTATTATGTTATACCATTGCCCTGGAGAGAATTGATATGGCACTTTTTGGCTATATGAAGTACCTCCATTGTTTGCAGTTCCGAAATACAAGCTACCCCCGCTAAAGAAAACAGAGATTGTACCATATGCATAGGTACTAGAAGAAGTAAAGATGGGAGCATTGCCTGTTGGTACAGAAGGAAGATAAACCCATGCAGATATTGCTACAGGGTGACGCTGTGATATAGGCACAGGCAGCAGCACATAATTGCTTCCTGTGAAGCTTGGCAGCAAGGTGCTGATTTGTGGTGCATAAATTTTATTTATGTAGATGCCAGTATTGGTAAAGTTGATAAAGCTACTAGCAATAAGGCTCGCGTAAAATGTCCTTGAATTCTTGTAGAGCATTGTTATTGCGGCAAGCACGGATGCGTTGGAAGGAATCAGATAGCCAGAATAATAGTAGCCGTTTTTAACCGCAGAATAATTGCATGCATATTGAGTGCTAGTGTTTGAACAGAAGGCGCCAATAGTTTCCGAACTCATTGCTTTTATTGCAGAATATGCTGTAATTGCTTGAGGAACCCCTGCAGGAGATAGAGTAAAATGAGTGTATAGCAGCAGAGTTATAGCCATAGCTGCGATGGCAGCAGCAAACACAGCATCTAAGGTAAATATAAAACCGCGCATTAGCTCACCGCTATAGGAAGATTTTCCCAAAGGGTTATCTGTATCATGACTGGTATTCCATTTAGAATACCTGCTTCTTCTGTTGTATAAGAGGTAAGAGCAGATTTAGGGGCTTTACCTATTTTTATAAATATGTTGCCTGAATTTGTATCGCTTTTTATAGTAATGTAATAGTTATATGGCGTATCCAAGGCACGTTTGCTCATAGAATAATTGTAGCTGGCCATTTCCATAAATGTAAGAAGCTTCTCACTTGATATTGAAATACCAGAGTAGTTTGTTGAAAGGCCTATGCTGGTGTTGTACCAGCTGCTTGCATTTGAAATGTTTATCGTGCTTGGCCAATCTGGAGGGTATCCTGTAGACATCAATAGTTGTGCCACGGCTTGTAGATTTATCTGCATCGGAACGGCTTGGGAATCATAGCCAATGGCTTCTTGGGTACTAATTCCATGCCAGGCTAGTGCCAGCAAAGTAAGGACAATACCAAATATGGCTATTGCAAATATTATGTCTATGCTCCAAAACTGGGCTTTAAGCATTATATACCACCAAAAACAACATTCTGAAATATGTAAAACGGCAACTGGCTTGCATATATCTGCTCGATTTCCTGTAGAGACAATGCGGTATTGTACAATTGCATGTTTATTATGTTTCCATTAAAGCCACGGCCTATTACAAGGCTGCCTCCAGTAGCACTTCCAGGCGAGCAGGTACTATAATTTTCCAGCATCCCATTTAAATAAGTATAGCAGTAATTGCTATTGTCTATCAGGATGACATTGTACCATTTTCCTAATTTTATGCCAGTGCTGCTGCCGGATGGGCCTGAAAATTGCAGGCTCTTTGCTGGGAAGCTTGCTATAAGATTGCCTGTTGGGTTTATGTATAATGATACCATGCCTGGAAGTTGGTATATATATTGATTATTGCCTGTAAATGAGGATACTCTAAACCATACGGATGCGCCGAAATTTGGAGAATTGAAATTTGAGGAATATGGAATTGTTATATAATTAGAAGAGCTAAAATATGGAATTGTAAAGTTCTCGGCTTGCTCCAAACTATTATACAAATTATATGCGAAATTTACGTTTTTGGCATTGCCTGTATTATTGTTTGAAGAATAATCCGCAAAATTTCCGTTTAGTAGGAACCATCCGGAAAGGTTCTGTGGATTAAGAGGAGTATCGTAGGGGCCTGCTTTGTAAAGATTGTATATTGCAGAACTTGAAAGGTTTGTGTTGTATATCTGCAGATCGGATATATTGCCATTGAAATAATCATTCCCATATGTAGTAGGCCAACCTGTAGAATATCCTTCGCCTATGCTCCAATAATATGGATAAAAAGACTGGGGAGTGGTGCTGTAGCTACCGATAAGCTTACCATCAAGATAAAGATATTCATTGTTTTTTGATTGGACAAGTGCTGCAAAATGCCATTTGCCATCATTGACTTTCTGGTTTATATCGAATTGCGCAGGGTAATCTCCGCCACAGATATTGCCATTGTTACATACATATAGTATAGGAGAATAAGCTGTTGCTGAACCTGGCTGATTAGTATTTCCATTCCAAAGAATAACACCATAAGAGGTTGTTTTAAACCAGGCTGTAGCTGTAAGAGGCTTTGCAGGATTGGTGATATTTGAAAAAGTTATCAAACTGCTAGCGCCATTGAAGCTTGCAGAGATAAGAGGGGTCAGATTCCCCTGAAAGCTGGACCATGCTGGGGTGCTGAAGCTTCCTGGATTGTCATAGCGACCGCTTAGGTCATATACTGCGGAAGGGATATATTTTGTATATATGAGCGGCCACCAGCCAACAAGATTTGGAAGCAGCGAAGCGTTTGATGGAAATATATATATAGAGGCGTTTGAATTAGGAACAGAATTGCTGCTGAGCCACGAGAGAGTTGTGACACCGCTAAGGTTTGTATATGATGAAGCATAAGGGATATAGCCGTTAAAAAAGCCATTTGATGGGGTAATTATCCCAACAAGGCTTGGCGATGCATTAAGCGCATTCCTGTTTAAGATATGGAAAGTAAAGGTCATTAATTCATCATAGATCATCGGCTTGGACGAGAAGGCGTTATGGTTATTTGAAGAATAATCGTTCAGATTGCCGTTCAATGGCCACCAAGATATTGCGTTGGAAATTGGAGCAGATGCTAATCCTTCTGCATAAAGATTTGATATGTTCTGCTGGTTCAATACAGAAGGATATACTTGCACATTTGCAAGGACTCCAGAAAAAATAGAATTAACGTTTTTGGGAAGGGTGCCTGTTAAATTAGTAGTCCAAAACGCCTGCTGCCCTACGGGGCTATATGTGGCGGAGGTGCTTCCAATCTTCTGCGCATTTACATAAAAGGTAACTTTTGAAGCGCTGCTGTTATATGCAATTGCAAGCATATTCCATCCTTGATTAACTACGTTGCTCACTACGCTGCTGCCTATGCCTCCGTATACATTAATACCGTTCTCGCTAAGGAAGCAGGTACTTGAAGTTCCTGCTTTTGGAAGATTTGAAATCCCAAAAATAGGGCCGTTAGTGTTTGGCGCAGAATAGACCCATACAACAACACTTACGGGATTGTTGCTGCCAAAATATGATCCCAAAGGGGCATAAGCATATGTTCCACCTGTAAAATTAGCAGCATATGAGCCATAGTTAGAATAAGAATAACTGCTTGGCTGCCCAAGGCTGCTAATAGATGGAGAATCTATATATAATACCCCATCATAGTTTGATATATTTAAAGAGCCGCTACTTAAGCTTATATTGTAAACGTAGGTTTTCCCTTGGCTCTGTATGACTTGCCCGTTAATGTTAAGCGCTTTTGCGCCAGAAAAGGAGATAGCATTTATTATATAGCCATTGATGTCCATCCTTGCAATCACTGCGCCGGAATTTGAAATCCACAAACTATAAGGAAGATTGTAAATTGTTGATGATATTGGAAATGATGCATGAAACCCATTGCCAGAGGATTGTGCAATAGAAAGTTCCTGCGCAACGTTTTGAGATATCTGCTGCAGGAATAGATAGTCCTGATCGTTCGTTATTGTAGACTGCTGGCTGGATACCACGCCGAACAATACCATAAACATAACAAACGCTAGTGAATATATTATAAGAAATTCAAATGCGATCTGCCCTCTTACTTTGTTCATATCCATCCATTCATATATTTTTACAGATTTTTGCTTATACAGATTTACATTGATTAATTTTTGTTTTGGAGGTTTTGGAAGCATTTTACCTATGCATGGATTTCTATAAATGTTAAGAGCATTGAAATTTGCTGTCAAGAGGTTATCTTTTACGTAATGCGCCATGTCTGCATGAGCTTTCTATTTAAGCTAATATATATTGTCTTTATACTACTGTTATTTAATGTTATATATATGTTATGGTAACAGATTTGCAATGATATGTTTGCTTAAAGCTTGGCAATAATAAATATAGAGAATTACTCTGAATGCATAGCGTATACTAGGCATATAAGAAGCGTAGCCTGAAAAAGTTTACATTTATCGATAGAATTATAATAGAATTTAAAATTATAAAATTTTGAAATGAAAATAGAAAATAGCAAATTGACAGTTAATACTGCAAGGTATTGCTTATACTTGACAATCTTTACGTTATGTTGCAGAAGAGATAGTTGAAAATCAAGCTCTATACTGCCTCTCCCATAAGGTAAATTCGGCAGCAACCACTGGTGCCTCAAGCCTAAAGAGTGATAATATCTTTGGGTGCAGCTCGCCCAGTATTCCATTCAACCAGCTGGAATTTATAGTTATACTCCTACCTTTTATAAAGATCTTGCTGTCATGCTCGCTTATCTTGTAGTGCTGCTGATAGACTTCTGCCAATGCGTTTAATGTAGATATTGCTTCAGAAAAATTTGCCTTGGAATGCTCTATAGCGAATGCGAGCTGCATTTCACTTATTATTTTATCTGATCGTGTGTAAACAATTTCACCTATTTCGAAGATTTTTTGCGGCATCTTTCTATTAGCAGAAAGCTCAAGATCTGATAAAATTCCTGGCAGAAGATTTGTCCTTACAATAGAATTATTCTCAGACTTTGATTCTTCCAGATGTATTGCCTCTCTTCCATGAATTTCTTCTGTGCCCAGCCTAAAATTATCTAAATAAGGGCTGGTAAGGATCATATTTGACACTTCGGTAAAGCCAAGGCCGATCATTGCTTCAGACAATTCATCGATCTTTTTAGTTTCATCAGATTTAGAGCCTGAAGAATAAGCAGGAAGGGGTATTGGATTTATATTATTATAACCATAAGAGATTGCAACATCCTCTACGATATCCATTATCCCTATTATATCTGTTCGGTAAGGAGGAACTTTAACAAGGAGGTTATTGCCATAATCGAACGCCAGATGCCCCATTCTATTCAGTAATGAGATCATGCCAGAATCGCTCTTGTAGCTGCCTATCGTGTTTTCTATGGTGCTTTTCTTGAGCTTCAGCTCTTTATAATCAAGCGAAGGCGTTATTATTTCATTTTTTGAAACTATCTTGCATGGGAACACATCTGCTTTTGAATCAATTAAGGAGCAGGCAATTATTTTCGAAGCGTCATTCACAAAATAAGAGGTGCCAGTTATGTCAATTAGTATGTTTTTTGTAGAGGTCGTGACTTTGGTTGCCTCGGAATTTATTACTGGTATGAAAGACAATATTTTCTCCTGATCGCGCAGAGTTACGTAATTATTGCGCTGGACAAGATTGGCGTATTCAACGCCTTTATTTGTATCGTTAAGTATCTCTTCAAAACTCATATTTTTGCTGGAATTAAGAGGGATAAAGCTTCCAGAAGACTCTGCAGAATATAAAAGGGGCCATTTTATGACATCAAGATTGTGTATGCCTATTGCAAGAAGCTTCCTTTTCCTGCCATAAGTTTCTGATAGTTTTTCTGCAAAATTTATCAAGTATTTTAGCTTATTTCCTGACAGATCAACGTTCTTTGCAACAACTGCAGCTATGTTGCCTCTTATCTTGTTAACAGACGAGCTCATTTTTATCTCTCCGTATGGCCCATTGCTCAGTTTGTAACTGTCTTCTGAAGGCACCTGCCTCTTTTCGTAAAGCATAAGTGCACGGACAAGACCTACAAAATCCAACAGATCGGGGCGGTTTGGTGTAATATCTATTGTAAAAGATTCCTTATCTTCATATTTAATTTCCATCCCTATTTTAGGAACAAGTTCATTTATTTTATCCCTTGATATCCCTAATGATTCGAAATCAGTATAGTAAAATGATGTTGTAGCCATTTGATTACCTTTGCAAATGCTTTAATACCTTTTAGATGTTATATTCTATAGTTATTTCTCGACCTCAGCCAGCCTATATCATTACGATAAAGATCGCCTATCGAACTTACACCCAAAAGGTATGCTGCGACCCTTTCCAAGGAGAGCCCCCAAGCAAGCACACTTTTGTTTAATCCCATTGCTTTCGTTATTTCTTTTCTTATTATTCCGCTGCCACCAAGTTCTATTTCTTCGCCGGTCTTCTCGTTCTTGAAATCTATCTCAAGTCCTGGCTCTACAAACGGGAAGTATGTAGGTTTTATTTTTATGGTTATTCCTAGGGCATCGTAATAATTTTTGAGCAGGTATATAAGATTAGACATAGAAAGATTATTGCCTATTACTATACCTTCGGTCTGTATAAACTCGGCAAGATGATTGTTGTCTACGCTTTCGTTCCTGAAAACTTTGCCTATGGAAAAGAACTTAGCGGGCAGAATAGGACTTGATTCCAATGAATGAAGCATTTTTGCAAAATTTCTAAGCTGGTGGGATGATACAACGGTTGTGTGGGTCCTAAGGACCAGCCTCCTTGACATCTCCTCGTCCCAATCCATTTTCCAATTCTTCTTATGCATCTGCTTGACCTCTTCGAAAAGATCCACATCTTCTATAGGTATGCGATTTTTGTTAGAAACATAAAAGGTATCTTGCATATCCCTTGCAGGATGATGCTGCGGCACAAAAAGAGTATCAAAATTCCAAAATCCTGGCTCTATAAGATTCCCAGTTATTTCTACAAAACCCATATTAGTCCAGATATCACGGATTTTGTTTATGAAATCATGAACAGGATGCATGCGTGCGATTGGCGAGGACTCGAATTCTGAGTTTATATTATACCTTTTGAATTTTATGTTATCCCATTTGCCTGCTTTTATTATGTCTTTTGTAACATAAGATACTTCATCGCCCTTATCAGATTCCTCTGTAGCTATGCCATTGATCAAGCGTATGTTGTATATATAGGTTTTTGCCTTAATTTTGATTAGATTCCTTTTCTGCAGGGTAAGCATTACTTCATCAACCTTATCAAACGTCTGCTGGCTTGCTACTGCATTAAGAAAATCTCGCTGTTGATATATATTATTGTGCGTATATACTGCAGAGACAGAAGCTACGCTGCCATCTATAGTTAGCCACCCATTTTTCTTTGCCCAAATTAGACCTACTGGATTTTTGATTTCAGAAACAGGGATTTTACCCCCTTTTGATTTTATTTCATTGACAAGAGTCTCTTCAGGGAATTCTTTTAAGTAATTGAGGCCTTCTTCAGTAATTTCTATTGTGTATACTTCCTTTTTGTCAAAACTAAGTTTGCCATCAGACCTAAGCTTTTCAAGCAGTGCACTAAGAGTATTTTCGCTGATGCCTAACTCTTTTATAATATCCTCCATTTTAGCTGGAGCTCCTTTTAATTTGCCTAAAAACGACAACAATGAAATTTCGTAATCCACAGAATCATCTGATTTTAAAATAAGCATATAAAACTACTGCCAAAATTGCAATTCCTACTATTACAAATAGGTATATGCCAAGTGTTTTATATAAGTCACCAAAAAAGGCCATGACCTCCTGCTGCATAGTTTGCTGGACCACGAACACAAACTGGAACTTGGATAATAACTCGCCGCTATTCCATGATACGCTTGAAATTTCTGAAGATGAATTTACTATAAAGTTTTTGGGAAGATCCGGCACAGGATAAACAGAAATTATATGAGAATTTGGAGGCAATATTATAGTAAAGGTATAATTTTTTTGAAGGATCTCTCCTGCTGCGCTTGTACCAAAATTTAATACAGAAGAATTGAAAGCGTATTCAAACCTTCTTGGCTCCACAGCCTTCAATGAAGTGGCGTTATAAATATTATAAAGGAGTTCTAAATACGCAATAGACTCATTGGTTGTATTGGTTGGTATAGCAGGACCGGGAAGCAGCCTTAAATTGTTCACACCTTTTTTAAGATTGACGATTGCGGGAGATATTGGAAGATTTGTAAACGTTGCCCATTCGTTAGTAGTCAAATTTAAAGCAAGCCTATTACGGTAGTATTGTTCGATCGAGCCGTTTGTAAGTAGTATTTTGTATATTTGGACCACAGAAGCAGTATTATTTTGGAATAAGGTAACATTTACATTGACATTTAAGATCGTGTAAGAGCCAAAGCTAGTCGAAGAAAAAAATGCGCTAATTATTATTGCAAATAGCATTAAAAGAAATATGTTTTTATCTTCCAGCATAACTCTCTTTATTACTTCATATTTTATCTATAAATACCTTTTGTATATGCCCAAAAAAGGAAAGATATAGGTTTACTTTATTTCTATATAATTTTCCTTAACCAAGATTTTCTTAGATACGAAAGGGTTTTGTTGGTTGGCACTTGACAGCTCTGGGTATATGGAATACCACAAATTAAGTTCGCGCCGTTCTTTAATGTTGTTTACCGTAGCTATTATTTTGCTTTTCACCCTAAGTTTTGATATTTCCATAGCAATGTTTCTTTCTGCCATTATTTCGCTACCTGGCAAGGATTCTGCAATTGCTGCAGCAGCATAGGCAATTGGATGTACGCTGTCTGTTGAAATTTTATCTGGTGAAAGCTGCAAGTCTGCATTGTCTGCAAGCATCCGCAAGTATTGAGCTGCTTCTATAGGATTTACGCCTACAGCAGTCTCATTACTAAGCATTATAGCATCAACGCCTTCCTTTACTCCATTGAATATGTCTATAACCTCTGCGCGAGTAGGCGAATTGCCAGCCACCATGGAATTGAGAACCTCTGTGGCAAGTATAACAGGCTTGCCAAAACTCCTGGCTGCATCTATAATCTCTTTCTGGGCTGAGTAAAGTTTATGAAGGCCTAATTCGATGCCAAGGTCTCCTCTTGCGACCATCAGCCCATCGCTTTCTTTTGCAATGTCCCTTATATTTTTCATTGCTTCACTTTTCTCTATTTTTGATATTATTTTTGCTCTCCCGTTTACTATATCTTTTACCTTCTTTATATCCTGACTCCTTGATACGAAAGATAAGCCTACAAAATCAGTACCAAGCTGCAAGGCCATATCCAAAAGAATATAATCATTTTCGGTGAGCGCATCCGGCATTTTTGCATCAGGAAGGTTTATGCCTTTGCCGCTACTTATTACAAAATCGTTTAATGCCTTTGCTGTAACGTAATCAGAACCTGCTTCTTCTATTAGCAGCCTAAGCTTTCCATCTGCTATAAGCATTTCCATGTTTTTTTCTGCTAGCTTGAAGAAGATATCATCTGTTACGGGCAGCATATCCTTTCCTTTGCCAAAAGTCAGGAGGTCTCCCTTTTTAACAGGCAGGTCTTCGATCTTACCAAGCCTCAATTTTGGACCAGGAAGGTCCATGAGTATTGCACAATCAGGGGCATTATCCCTAACTTTGTTAAAATATTCTGTTTGAGATTCCTTCGTGCCATGTGATAAATTAATCCTGAAAACATCTACAAATTTTGAAAGCTCTGAAATTTTATCTATGCTAGCAGGCCCTAAAGTTGCAACAATTTTTGTATTCTTCATTTCATCACTCGTGTTCTTTTATTCCTCAGTTGTTTTCTTATAATTTAACAATGAATTTTAATATATATATGGTAATAATATCATTTTGTGGCAGATTGCCAGGATAAAAGAAAATGCCTAAGCACAGCAGTTATTGTTTGTACAAAAAATATTATTAAATTATCAAATAAATAAACATATGCAAAAAAATGAAATTGTCTTTGCTTATGATGAGCCTGCGCTGATTTTGCATGCGGATAAAAATTACCTTGCTATAGGAGATCTTCACATAGGAAAAGAAAGAGAACTTGAAAATAAAGGAGTTTATGCGGCACCTGCGGTCTCCCAAATGCTAAATCGTATAAATAAACTGATAAAAGATTTTAGTATCAAAAAAGTTATATTTTTAGGAGATATAAAAGACGCTATATTAAATCCGGATTCTAGAGATATAAAAGTTTTAAAGGATTTTTTTGATAGTATCCAATGTAGCGATTTTGTAATAATTCGAGGAAATCATGATGCTAATCTTCCAAAGCTGCTCCCTAACCTTAAGGAAAGGATTTATAATGAGCTTATTGTGGCAAAAACTGCCTTCATGCACGGAAATAGATGGCCTTCAAATGAGGCAATGATGGCGGATTATATAATTTCTGCGCACACCCACTTTGCTATAAGCATAAAAAAGGAAAAATACGTTTACAAGGAAAAAGTATGGGTAAAAAGCGTGCTTGATGCCAATATTGCAGAAAAATATTACAAGAAATTCAATAGCAAAATAGAAATGGTAAGCATGCCCCCGTTTAATGATCTTATACTTGGAAAACCTATGAAAAAAGAGTACGATGGAAGCAACCCTGTTTTTACTTCCGGAGTCTTTGACTACTTAAATGCAGAAGTATATGATTTGAAAGGCAACTTTATAGGAAGCGTAAAAAAGATATGTTTATAGCTTACGGCATATGCCTGTTAGCATATGTTATAGGCATAAAGAGGTATATAAAATGACAGAAAAAATTTATTTGGGAGATTCCTATCTCAAAGAACTTGAAGCACAGATTACAAGCATTGAAAATAATACAGTAGTATTTGACAAAACAATATTCTACCCCACAGGAGGAGGGCAGCCAACAGATACGGGCAACGTGTATATAAACGGCAAAGAATACAAAGTATTAGAAGCAAAAAAGTCTGACAATGATATTATACATGTACTTGACAGGAATCCTGACGCAAAAGTCGGAGATCTTGTAAAAATGAAAATCGATTGGGAAAGGAGATACGCGCATATGAGATATCATACAGCAGTCCATATAATTGATGGAATAGTAAGCAAAAAATACAATGGAGAGTTGACAGGAGGGCAAATTTATGAGGACAGTGCGCATGACGATTTTGATATCCCAAATTTCAGCAAGGAGCTTATGGAAAGCGTAATAGCCGATGCCCAAAAGATAGTAGAAGAAAACAGAAGAGTTGTTGCAAGAATTCTCAGCAAGGAGGAAGCTGAAAAAGTAACAAATTTGGCAAGAACAGAACCTGGAAGGGTTTTGCTTTCAAAGCTGACCGAATTCAGGGTTATTGATATAGAAGGATTTGACATGCAGCTTGACGGAGGCACGCACGTCGCTACGACAAAAGAAGTTGGAAAAATAGTACTCTCTAAAATAGAAAACAAAGGCACACACAGAAAAAGAGTAGAAATAAAATTGGAACCTACAACATCATAAACCGCTGTTTATTATTGTTTTTTGTTACAGTCTACAGCGCTGAGACAAAAGGCAGAAAGGTATTTATATAACAAATGCAAGTAATCTAATGTGGTATTATGGAATTTAAAACTACTACTGCTAAAATTGAAACTGATAATAATAAGCAAGTTAGCTAT
>JBMFSF010000001.1:0-72996 GCA_049967695.1 Candidatus Micrarchaeia archaeon | reverse complement strand
ATTTAAAACTACTACTGCTAAAATTGAAACTGATAATAATAAGCAAGTTAGCTATATAAGGAAGGAAAATGAAGAGATAAAGAAAGAAGAAAGAAAGGAAAAAAATAAAATAATATCTATTTTAGAAAAGCCCTTCATGCTTACTGCTAAAGTGCTAAAGGAGTATAAAGGAGAGTTTAAAAAAATACTTGCTGAAGTTGGAATTGGAGCTATCATTTTGAGTTCTGGAGCTTTTACTGGAATGGCAGCGCAAAATACAAATTTATATTATACGCAGCAACCGGTTGCCGAAAAGACGATAGATTACAATAGCTCTGACACAAATAACAGAAATATTGTTAGCTTGCAGGGCATAATACCAGTACCTGCCCCAGGCAATAATCCTACACAGCCTACAATACAAATAGGGACTTCTTTGTCTAAGGTATATGAACAAGCAGCAGGCATTCTTTTTGGAAATAACATGAATCCAAACCAACCTTATTACTTGGGCAATACCATTGGTGCAGAATTCCAAATAGACAATTCAAGCTATAGCCAATATGGCCTTGGCACTGCAGGGCTTATTTACGCATTTACGAACAATGGTTACAAGATTGTTGTCGGAAATGTTTACAATATGCCTGCTATAATGCCAAACGGCTATACATTTAGCTATTATCCTGGAGATTTGCTAATGGTAAAAGTATTGAACCCACAAGGCCAATCGATCTTCAACCAGCCATATCTCCTATTTAATTACCAGGGCAAAGTAAATAACGGAGACATGATAGAGATTATGCTATCCTTAAATCAAAAAGGCAAACTATACATAAATGCAAATGATACAAGCACAAACGCACAAGCTAACTTAGTAATAAATTTGCAAACGGGCGACTTTTTCCAGCAGCTAATCAACAATTTAGTAGGGCCATGGGCTTTCGTGTCATCTTATAACAACGCCTATTCTGGAATATTTGAAGAATCTTATCATGGAGCTATTAATCCTTATACAAATTCGACAAATCCTGTGAAAATAAAAGTTATAATGCCAAATGCACTTACAGATATATATCCAACCTTCTTTGGAAAAATTTGGCAAGGCTATACAATATATGTGCAAAACCAAGAAGTAACGCAACAGAGTTGGTACCAATCAATAACAAACAATCCAAACCAGATTCTTAATCCGAACTATAACGGATACCAGTTGATCGCAACATCGAACGGCGTGGCTGCTGCTTATAATGGCGAGCCCCTATCAATAGATTTCGGAAAAAATACAATGATAATAGGAGGGCAGATATATAGCATATCATTTAATAGCCAGATTAATACCTTTAATGGCAGTTCGTTCAATTTCAACATTACAAGTAACAGCGCTGCGGCAGATATCGGAATAATAATAGGCCTTGGATTAATAGTTTTGTGGATGCTGGAAAACAAATAATATTTGTTTTTCTATCACAAAATCCGATACTTTATAATCTGCAAATAAGCTGCATAAAGTTATGGCTTTAAGCGTGCATAATTGCAATAGCACTAATTGCATTGATGCTTCTATGACTGAAGCATAACCAGAAAGATATTAATTTATCCGTATCAAATAATTACTGGTTTGCATGGCAGAATCTCTCTATATAGGCAGGTTATTTGGCATAAGGATAGAACTGCATTGGGTTTCTGTTCTTTTTCTGCTCTTCGCTGCTCTTGTTAGTTTCTATTTTCTTGCCATATGGCTTATGGTGCTTGCATGCGTAATACTGCATGAGCTTGCACATTCTATCACTGCAAAGCGGAATGGGGTAAAAGTCAAAAGAATAACAATAGTGCTACCGCTTGGAGGAGGCTCTGTAATAGATACCTCAGGACTTGATCCGAACGTGTATTTTAATATAACTATCGCAGGGCCGCTTATGAGCATGTTCCTTGGCTTCTTGTTTGGCATTTTTGCAGTAATAGCACCTGTAGGAATAATCAGAAATTTCCTGCAGATTGGCTTTGTAATAAATATGCTCTTAGGTATATTCAATTTCATACCTTGGTTTCCCTTGGATGGAGGCAGAATGCTATCCAGCTATCTTCAGAAAAGCAGGCCCTTCCTTAAAGCAACCGAGCTTACTGTAAAAATAAGCAATATAATAACTTTGATATCAGTAATTTTGACTTTTGTGATAGTATTTGCATTGATGCCAAATGAAAGCGTCCTTTACAAAGAGTTCTTTGTAATGATAGATCTTTTCTTTGCTATTTTCATATATTCAGGAGCACAGGAGGAGTTGAGGTTCTCTTACCTGAAAGATTATGCATCCAAAATAAAAATAAGGCATGCTATAAGTAGAGGGTTTACTCTGGCAAAACCCAACGAGAAGATAGAAGCGCTTTATAGCAAGATCCTCAAAACACATAGCCATATTATCATATATCAAGATGGAGACAAAATAAAGGTTGTTTCAAACCTTCCGAATTATATTTATAAAGGAGGTTTTTACAAAGGCTACGGTGAAAAAGAGATACTGGTAAAAGACTTGAAGGCCTTTGAAATTCCAAAGGTAAATTATAACACAACACTGGACAAAGCCCTTGATCTTATGCAATCAAACGGGGAAGGGGTTGTAGCTGCAGTAGAAAACAACAGAATTATAGGATTGCTTCTTGAGCAGCACGTCAATTCAATAATAGCACTTTATATGCATAAGACAAATAAAGCAAGAAATAAAAATACTAAAACATAATAAGATTTAGGCGACTGGTAATGCTTTATATAGACACATTAATACTCCATAATTTCAAGTCATTCAGACATTCAAGGATAAGGTTTAGCAAAGGTTTCAACAGCATAGTGGGGCCAAACGGCTCGGGCAAGTCAAATATATTTGATGCGATTTTATTTTCTTTAGGAGAGCTCTCCCAGAAAAGGCTCAGGTCTTCTTCTGCAAAGAACATGATATCTTTTAACGCATCGAAGGATGAAGACGGAATAAAAAGGGGCTATATAAAAGTAATCCTTACAGGAGACACAGATGCAGAGATAGTAAAAAGCATAAATTCAAACAACAAAGTAAGCTACAAGCTCAACGGAAAGCATATAACGAGGCAGGAGCTGATAGAATTCCTCCAAAGTCATAGAAGCAACATAAACGAGGTAAATACAATAATGCAAGGCGAGATACAAAAGTTTCTATCGCTCAACTCCAAAGGCTTGAGGGAATTGATAGATGTCGCTGCAGGAGTAAAAGAATTCGATGAGAAAAAGGAAAAAGCGCTAAAAGAGCTGGAGCAGGTAGAAATCAAGATAGGGGAAGCAAAAGTGCTGCTGAATGAAAGAATGGGCTTCCTGCAGGAACTAGAAAAGGAGAAAAACGATGCGTTGAAGTATTTGGAGCTTTCTAATGATATCAAGTCTACAAATTTCAGCATACTTACAAAAAGGGCAAAGATGCTTTCAAGGATTTATGAACAGGATTCTTTGCTGCTTGAAGAAAAAAAGAAGAAAATAGAAAGCATAAAGGCAGAGCTTCTTGAAAGGGATATGGAAATATCCGCTAAATCCAAAGAAAGGGAAAACATAACAAAAGAGCTTAACCAGTTCTCTTCAGAAATAAGCAAGTTCAACAAGGAGCTTGAAGAAATTAACTCCAAAATAGCAAAGATTGAATCAGCAATATCTTATGCAAAAGACAGGCTTGAAGTACAGAAAACATCTATAGAAAACCTTGAAAAAGAAAAAAATGGAATAGTGGCAAAGATATCGGAAAATGAGGCAAAGCTTGCAAAAATAAAAGAGGAACTGGCAATTGCAGAGGAAAAGCTGAAGACAAAAGAAGCTGAGCTAAACAACGAGTTGGCAGACGAAGATTATAGCAGGATACAGCAAGAGATAGAAGAAAAAAGCGTGCTTGGCAACAGGCTGTTGTCTGAATACGAGAAGCTTAACGCCGGGCTGGAGCTGCTGCATAGACAAAAAGAGGAATTAGAAAATATAATAGACAAGCAGAAAAAGGAAAACGAGGAGCTTGCAAAAAGATTTAATGAAGCTGCGGCAGAAGCAAACAGGACAGACAAGATAGCTGAGGAGCTCAACATTCAGCTTATTGGTCTAATGAAAAACATGAAGGAGGAAAACGACAAAAGGTCAAAAATAGAAGCTGAGCTTATAAATGCAAAAGAGCAGTTCAGCTACACAGGCATAGACAGCCTTGCAGAAAACCAGCAAAAGGTTCTTGAATCGAATCTTGACAAAAATTTCTACGGAAGGGCGCTGGACTTGTGCAGTTTTGATGACAAATATGCAATGGCAATCAGTGCTGCTGTCGGAGGCAGGCTAAACTACTTCATTGTAGAGGATATAAGCACCGCAGCCAAAGCAGTTTCGATCCTAAAATCTAGGCATATGGGAAGGGCCACATTCATACCATTGAAAGAAGTAACAGTTACAGAGCAAGACAATGATCCTGCGCAGCTTATCAACTTTCTCAAGTTTGAGGAGAAGTTCAGAAAGGCTTTTGCATTCATATCAGCAAACACGTATATAACGGAAAGCATAGAATCCGCAAGAAAAGAAGGGCTAAGCAGAAGGAGGTATGCTACATTAGACGGGACCGTAATAGAGCCTTCAAATATCCTAAGCGGGGGCGAGACAAAACTTGTAAAATCTTACCTCGTGCTAAAACAGCGCATAAAGCAGCTAAATGATGAACATGACAATATAGTAGAAACCATTTCAAGCCTTCAGGAGAGCATAGCTGAGTGCAGAACAGGCATAAGCAATAATGAATCAGAAAGAGTAAAGGCACGCGTATCCCTAGATTACATAACAAAGGAGAAAAACAAATTGGAAGCAGACATCAAAAAGAGCGAAGAGACTTATACAGAAATAAAAAGGCAAATAGAAGATTACACAGCGAAGCTGGAAAAGGTAAAAGCGGAGCAAGCAGAGCTGAATACTTCCATAGCAGAGCTAAAAAACAGGTCAAAAGCATATTCTGAAAAGGGCAATGAGGAAAGTAAGGAAACAGCCAGGGCGCTAAGGCATAAAATAGAAGAGCTAAAAATAGAATATGCGGAAAGATCCAAAGAAAATACAATAATAGCAGCAAGGAAAGCGAGCATAGAAGAGGAAATAAAAAGATTGATGCAGGAAATTGCAAAATCCAATGCAAGCGTGGAAGAAAATTCAAAAGAGTTGGAGCAGCTGAAAGCAGGCAAAGCGGAAGCTGAAACAATGATGAAGGCGCATGATAGTAGGGTAGAAGAGGTATACGGAAGGATATCTGCCATAGAAAAAGAGATCGCAACTGCAAGTTTTGAAAAGGGAGGGCTGGAAAGGAACAGGGAGAATTTGGAGAGGGAAACAATAGAAATAGAAGCGAGGATAAGTCAGACCAAGACAAGGATAAGTGACATAAACGCTGAGCTTGCGCAGTATCCTGAAAGCACTCTGATAAAAGACAAGGATATATCAGAACTTGAAGCTGAGCTAGCAAATGCAAAAAAGACTTTGGAAAGCCTTGGCAATGTAAATCTCAAAGCACCAGAATTGTATGATGAAAAAAAGAAAAGCGCCGAAGAGATATCCCAAAAGCTTAATACCCTTGTAAATGAAAAATCATCAATAATAGAAATGATAGCAAATATAGATTCAAGAAAGCAGGATGCCTTTATACAAACATTTAATGAAGTTAGTGTAAGCTTCAGCAAACTTTATGAGCACATATTCGAAAGCAAAGGGAGCATATATCTCAGCAATCCTAAGGACATATTCAATTCGGGACTAATGTTTGATGTGACGAAAAGGAATGAAAAGGTAAACATAGACTCTTATTCTGGAGGCGAAAAGTCCCTTGTGATAATCATGTTGATTTTTGCGATACAGACAATGCACCCAATGTCATTTTACATACTTGACGAAATAGACAACTCCCTAGACAAGGAAAATGCAAAAAAGCTCTCCCTCCTAATAAAAGAGCTAAGTAAGAACTCACAGTTTATAGTGATAAGCCATAACGATTCTATGATAGCAAATGCCGACACTGCCATAGGGATAACAAACAACGGGAAAGAATCAAAAGCTGTAGGCATTGAAATTGCGAAGTTTTAAAAGATGTGAAAATGTCGAAAAATAAAAGGAAGGAGGAAAAAATAATAACATGGCCACTTTATGCTACATTGCTGGCTTTGATGGTGCTTTATGCAGTATTTTATATGTATCCAGGAATATCTTTCGTGATAAGCGGCCTCGCAATAGCAATCATAATAATAGCGATAGTAATGGATTTCAGGTATTCCATAAAATCTACAGGATACAAGCGCACAGTAACAGAAATAGCTATAGGGCTGGGTGCAATAGTGGTATTATGGCTTTGTTTGATATTCTTCCTACATACTAACCATCCACTTGATGTTGTGCCGAGCTGCAGCATGCTGCCAAAAATAAGGCCTGGAGACTTGCTTTTGATAAGCGGCGTACAAAATATAAAAGACATAAACGCTCCAATAATAAACGTGACAAATTACTCTTATGACAGCTGGATGCAAAATTACCAGAGAGATGAACTGGAATGCGTTTTTTATGATAAAAGCAACCCCACCAGGATATCTCAAAACTATGTAGAAGGCTATGCAATAGGCTTATATAGCCCTTATTATAATGCGATTGTACCAAACTCTTCACAGCAATACAATCTTGTAAAATATACTTGCCAAGAGCGCAAGCTTCTCTTGCCTAACAATACTTATACATACATTGCGTATACGTCATCGATATCTATAGCAGGCAAAACAATATATGGAGATAACAACAACACGGTGATAGTATACAAGACCCTTCCACAAGACTCTTTCTACAAGGAAGGCAGCAGGTTTGTAGTGCACAGAGTTTATGCAATAATAAATGCAAGCGGAAGCTACTACTTTTTAACTAAAGGGGACAACAATCCAGGGCTTGATATACAATACGGAAACTATCCAGCAAGCTTTAGTGATATAGAAGGCAAGCTTGTTTACAACGTACCTTATATCGGCTATATAAAATTGCTGCTGAACGGAGAACTAGCCCAGACTACTGGATGCAACCAGACGATTGTGCATTGAAATTTTGCTATATAGGTTTAGCAAATTTGTAAATATTTTTAAGCCAATTGATATTTGGTGGAGGGTATGGCAACATTAGAAAAAAAAGAGGAAGAGCTGGAAAAAGTTATAGAAGACATTTCGCGCCTCAGCATAATGAAAGGAAGCTCTAGGGTAGTAGATGCAATTTTAAAAGAAAAATATAGCATGCTTGGTGCAAAGGCTTTGGACTTGTTCCAGTATTACGAAAAATCAAACAATGAAAAAGCTAGCTATTACGAAAGATTGGCAAGAAAATATTCTAAATAATTTGCTCGAGCAATAAGGGCTTTGTACTCTTTATATCCTTCCTTTCGAAACACCAGTACTTATACCTCTTGCTATAATATGGGCCAACCGTAAAGCTTCAAATCCGCTTGCTAGCATTGCTTTTATATCTTGATCTTGCATTGATGAGCATACATAAAAACCAGAAATCTTCTTTGGCTTGTCAAAATATTTTTTTATTATTTCGATTTTGAAATCCTTGTGTTTCTGATCCTGCTTCTTTATTACATCTATTAGCTTTGCCCTGTGTGGCTTTTTGCGTGTCATTATCAGGTATTCAGCAGAGAGCTGCTTTGAAATTCTACCCGGATCTACTATATTGATGCCTGCAAGCGCTATACCATCAAACACAACAAGTTTTATCTGCTTGAAAAACTGGGATTTCTTAACAACATATATAATCTTGCTGGTAGAATCTATGCCATCCTTCTCTATCCATGAAGATAAGACGCCCTCAACAACGCTCTTACGCTCAACAACCCCTACAAGCAGGACTTTCTTTAAATTTAAAGGAGAAGTAGCAAAAGCTGCTATTTCAGAACCTATTTTCAAAGTATTACCTTTTACCAAACAATAATTTTTATATTATTGCTGATGCTGCTGTAATGGATTAAATGGCTTTGCAAATAGGTAAAACCTCTCATTGCCCTGAAGCTCCTGTAATACTCTCTCTGACAAAACTTTTACAGGATCTGGCAAAGAGGGTATTCTAGCAGAGATATCTACAAAACTTTCAAAGGGCTTTTCCTTTCTCGCTTGAAGTATAAGCTGTAGATACTTTTTGCCTATGCCAGGAAGCAGCGCCAAAGAATGCTCTCTTATGTTAAGCGGGGCTGCCTTGTTAAAGAATTCAACAAACCTCTGCTCGTTTGAGCGTATGATATCTTCCACTGCTATGGGCAGCTCGTTCTTTGCAGTTTGGGTAAGCTTTTCATACGGAATCCTTGCCTTTATCATTGCAATCTTGTCCCTTTCAGCCATGCCTATATAAACCCGTTCGTTTAAAGTTAAAGTTACGTTATCTTTTGGTATGACTTCTAAAAGTGTAAACCAAAGCTCGCCAACAACTTGGGATAGGGGTTCTGCTTTGTTTGAGAAAGGCTTGCCGGTAAGCATAAAATCTAGTACCTTTGCGTATTCTTCCTTCTTATCAGATCTTTCCACGAACCCACCTTCCCCTTATACTTATTACTTTATTTGCTCTCCTTGCCACTTAATAATTTGGATATTTTATTGATATCTTCTTCATTAAAGTTCTTGTTTTCAGATGAAAGAATCTGCCTTATTGTTTCGGGATTCTCTGGAGCAAAACTAAGCAGAATAGATATTGATACTTCGCTTATGCCCAGCTTTTCAAGTTCTGGCCTTATCTTTTCCATTCTACTAGCATCTACCTTAAACAATTCAGCATATTCTTTTGAAACCTTTTGCTCATAAGTAAGCTCTCGGTTTTTTTCTATTTTGTTAAGTATTTCAAGCACTTTATACAATGGAACTACCTCTGGCTCTGCAATTTCTTTTCCAATCACTTACTCACTACCTTTATAATTTTTACCAGTAATATATATGTAATTATATTTTATAAAGGTTATGCAAATGCCATTAAACCAGCTATATGAACAAGTATTGACGGAAATGAAAAAGCATATTGCAGGAAAAGAAGATGTGATAGAGCTAATGTTTATTTCGGTTATTGCGCAAGGAAATGTTATGCTTGAAGGAGTTCCTGGAGTCGCAAAAACAACAATGACAAAAACACTGGCACAGATCATAGACGCAGGATTTGGCAGGGTACAAGGCACTCCGGACCTCTCAATAGCAGATATCGCAGGCTATGTCTACCAGGATCAAAGCGGCCGCTTAAAAATCAAAAAAGGGGCAATATTTACAAACTTGTTTCTTATAGATGAGCTAAATAGGATGCAGCCAAAGGTAATGTCTGCACTGCTTGAAGCCCTGGAAGAAAAACAGGTGACGATAGGAGATCAAACTTTCCCTCTGCCAAAGCCGTTTACTGCTTTTGCAACGCAAAACCCCCTTAACATAGAGGGGACAGTGGCACTACCGAAAGTGCTTGCAGACAGGTTCCTAATGAAAATAAATGTGACATATCCTTCACAAGAAGAAGAAAAAGAGATGTTAAGGATAAAAGACAGAGAAGAAACAATAGAAGTAAAAAAAGTTCTTGGAATAGACGATATATTGGCATTGCAGGCAGATGCAAAAAAGATTGCAATAAGCGACGAAGTACTTGATTATATCACAAAGGTTGTAGATGCTTCAAGAGAAGACATACACGTAGTAATGGGAGGAAGCCCAAGGGCAGAGATAAGCTTTATGCAGTGCGCAAAAGCAAGGGCGCTTATACACCAAAGGAATGAAGCAACAATAGATGATATAAAATTCTTGGCAAGGCCTGTCCTAAGCCACAGGATAGCAGTAAGATCTACCGGAGGCATAGGTGTAAACGGCATAATAGATGGCATAATAGCTTCCATAGATAGTGGAAATATATCATAGATAGTGTTTGCATGCAAAGCAGATTGCAAAGCGCAATAGAATATTTGGTAACATACAGCTGGGCCATATTGTTAATTGCGGTTGTCTTAGCTGCGATTTATGAGCTTGGGGGCTTTAATAGTGTTGTTTACATGCATAGTGTTTGCGCATTGCCTGCAAGCTCTTTCTCATGCAGCAATATAAGATTCAATGAAAGTGGAACGCTTATAGTAAATCTACAGCAGAACACTGAAACTGTTATGAATATAACTGCGATAGGCTGCGGCATCAATGCAACACCTACAATGAATGCTATAACCCCACATATTACCTTGCTGCCTGGCCAATCGACCGCAGTAAAAGTAAACTGCTATGCTGGCAATAAAGGGTATAAAGGAAGTGTTGGCTCAGTTTTCAATGGATACCTTGCCGTAAATTATACACAAAATAAAATGCACAAAACAGTAAGTGGAAGCCTTGTAGCAAAGGTAAATGTGCCGGGCGCTCTATCCCTCCCATAACTCTTTTCTAAATTAAAAAGAATGCACTTTTCTTCTTTAAGGTTTTTATCGCACATATAAAGCTTTATTCTTGCTTGCATTGCTAAATCTTCCTCATACAAAGAGCCCGTAAAAGGTAGAACAAAAATAACATAAAATGCGCCAGGGTTGGGATTTTCAGATTTCTTTTGAACCCAAAAGGCTTCGAGAAGCCATACGCTTACGAGAATTTTTTTCCGGGCGTACGCGTTACCAGATTCCGCCACCCTGGCGTTTTATGCAACATATATTTTTTCTTATACCTTATATATTTTTCTAATAGGAAAGGTTTACATAAAAGGTATATAGGTCAGATTTGATGTAAAAATACAAAAATTTAATAAAGCAAAAAGCAAATATACTTTGTATTGCATAAAATAAAAGGAAATATTATGGATGACAAAAAGAAAAAGTTGCTGTACTTTTTGGGAGCAATTTTTGTTTTCTTGATGTTTATATCTTCTTATATGGTTGGAGGAAGCGGCTCCCCGCCATCATCTACAACAACCACCATACCGCAGTCAAGCTACAGAGCAGTAGCAATTGTAAATGCCACAGTTGTAGGGTATGGCAACAGCATAACAATAAGCGCAAATACATTATCTATAAAAAAGATTGAAGAAAAGCTGAATTCCTCCAATTACAAAATAGAAAACATAAGCAATAACACGATAAAAGTATATACCCGCAATAGCAGCAATATAGAATCTGTAGAAGCTCTTGCGCAAGGCATAGATAAAAACGCAAGCATGATAGGCAATCTTACAATAAGCCTGCCAGATATAATAAACGCAAGTGTATACGGCAATATTTATCCTATTTTTATAAAAAATAATGTTACATCTATATCAATGAATATAATGCCAGTAGGAAGCAAAGTAGAAGTGTGGTTTGCGGCTATGATAAGTAAAAACGGAAGCGTAGTAAACAACCAGATATATGTATCACAATTGAACAGTAGCGTAAACCAGATCACAAAGTAGCGATGGTATAATGGAAGAAAAAATCATGAAAGAGGTATTGGAAAGCATACGAATTTATACTATTAAAAACGCATATGAGTATGGAAAGGCCAGATATGATTCGGTGCTTGGGAAGATTCTTTCGAAGTTTCCGGAATCCAAAAATGAGATGACTTGGCTATCTAAAAGCATAAAAGAGGTTGTTGAAGAAGTTAACTCCATGGCCAAAGAGGATTTGGAAAGCGCATATGCAAAATACAAGCCTCTTTTCGAAGAGGAGTACAAGAAAAAGGTTGACGAAACTTCTAAGCCAAGAATGGTATTGGAAGGGGCAGAATATGGCAACTTTGCCACCAGGTTCGCTCCTGCACCCAACGGGTTCATGCATATAGGTCATGCGAAAACGCTGAATTTGGCAAACGAGTTTGCAAAGATTTACAACGGGAAGATCTTCCTATATTTTGATGATACAAATCCGGAAAAGGATTCTGAAAAATATGTAGATATGATTAAAAGAGACTGCGAATGGCTTGGAGTAAAATTTGACGGAGAATATTACGCTAGCGATAACATAGAATTTATATACGAAGTGGCAAGGAAGCTGATAAAAACAGGAAATGCTTATGTATGCAAATGCAGCAGGGAAAAGATGAAAGAAATGAGGCTTGCAGGCAAAGAATGCGAGCATAGAACACAGACAATAGAAGAAAATCTCAAGGAATTTGAAGGCATGCTTTCAGGCAAGTTTAATGAGGGAGAGGCGGTTTTAAGATTTAAAGGAGATATGCAATCACCAAACACGGTTATGAGGGATCCTACATTGATGAGGGTAAAAAAGAGTAGGCATTACAGGCAGGGGACCAAGTACATAGTGTGGCCCACTTACGACCTCAATACGCCGGTCAATGATTCCATACATGGCATAACCGACCCAATAAGAAGCAAGGAGTACGAATTAAGAGACGAGCTCTATTATAAGGTGTTGGATGCAGCAGGCCTTAGGAAACCCAGGATGCACAGCGATTCAAGGCTTGTAATAAAAGATAATATAACTCATAAAAGAGAGATAAACCAGCTGATAAAAGAAGGCCTGCTTGAAGGATACGATGATCCAAGGCTTGTTACAATAGCTGCATTAAGGAACAGAGGAATATTGCCAGAAGCCATAAGGGATTTCGTTCTGAAATTTGGGATGAGCAAAACAGAGAGCAAGGTCGATATTTCTATGCTTATGGCGGAAAACAAGAAGTATATAGACCCAACAAGCAAAAGGCTATTTTTTGTAAAGGAGCCCGTAAAATGTCATATAAACGGTATGGACAGAGAGGTGAAGATTCCGTTGCATCCAACCAACGATTTAGGATACAGATCTTACAAGCTGAACCAGTATATTTACATAAGCAAGGAGGATATTGAAAAAAGCAATAAGTTAAAGCTGAAAGACCTGTGCTACATAGAAATAGAAAAAAATGGAGAGGCATATGAGGCTAGGATGCTCGAAAGCGCGGATGAAAAAATAAAGGCCGTACAGTGGCTGCCTGAGGATTTTTTGAAATGCAAAGTACTGGTGCCTAAAAATCCTATCAAAGAGGGCAAGTTTGACAAGAACAGCCTAGAAATACTGGAAGGTTATGCAGAACCTTACCTGAAAGAAATTAAAGAAAATGAGATAATTCAGTTTGAAAGATTTGGCTTTTGCATCATGCACCAAAAAGAAAAAAATGAGCTTATCTTTATTTCCAGCTAAGCTCTAGCAGGTGTATGTCATTCTTCAAAGACTGCAATGTTGCGTTATCCTTATATATGCTCAAAAGCATTTCAAGCAGATGCTCTGCGGTTTTTGTGTCTTTGCTTATATATCTTGCATAAGCCAGATAATAAAAAGAATTGAAAATTAAGAATTTGTTTAAAACGCTCGTTGAATTTTTAGCCAGCTCTTTGGCATTCTTATTTGCAGAAGACATCAGCATAGAGGAATAATCAACAAGCATGGGGGCGTTGCTCATTCCCTTGAGCTTTTCGTAAGCGTAGGCTGCTGCACGCATGTTGCCAAGCTTGAGGTATGAAACGAGCATAGCGTATATGTGTTGCGGGCTGGCTTCTCCGGCTTTTATATAGGATTCGGAAAGGTAGGCAGCTTTGCTGAAAAATAGCCTAGCCTTTGCATAAGCCAGCTTAGAGCTATTTTCTATATCCGAGTTGTCTTCCATAAAACCCTTTTTTTCGTATGATATGCCTTCCTTTATCTTGTTTGAAATATTGAGCAGGTAAACGCCATAGGCATATGCTAATAGCGGATCTTTTGAGTCTTCCAAAAGCTTTTCATAAGCAGCCATTACTTCTGCCTCGCTACTGCCAAAAGGTATAAGGTATTTTGCAGGCTCTGATATGCTAAATGGAAGCTCGCAATTGAAGCATATTGTTATATCTGAAGAAGCATGATTTTCTGCACCGCAGTAGGGACACTGGGCCTCTTTGTTATTAGCAGAGACCAGCTTTCCAAAAAGATTATTATACTCTTTAATATTCAATCTATTACCTCTTTTGAAGCACTACAAATAAATGCATTTTATCGAACGGCTCTATTTTTATTTTTTCTATTATTTTGAATTTTTCCGATACTTCGGACAGGGTCTCATGGAAGATGGTTTCTGGATTCTTTGACACATCAATGCTCTGCGATTTTATTGCAAAATAGGCGTAGCCGCCCTGTTTTAGAAGCGCTGAGTTTGCATTCAGTATAGAAGCTTGTTCTTTCGATGAAACATCTTGGTATAATATATCACACTTCCTTACTATAGAAGCATATGTGCTTATGTCTCTTGCATCTGCCAGCAGGGGGACCATGTTTTTTCTCATAGAGCACACTTCTATAAGCTGGCGCATGTTTCTTTCAGAGATTTCTACAGCAAAAAGTGCCCCCCCCAAGCCAATTATATCGCTTATGTGGCTAGAAGTTGTGCCAGTTGCACCACCAAGATATAAAACTCTGTCGTTTTCTTTTATATTAAAACTTTTCATGTTGTTTATTATGGCTGCAGAAAGCTTGCTTCTATAAGGATTCCACAAACGGTACTCTACGCCACCATATTCCACAAGCTCTTCCCCATACACCTTAGAACCAGGAACAAGATTTTTGGTGGCGAGCTTGCCTCCTATCTTATATACGCCTTCAAAAATCTTTTCAAACTCCATCAAAGCAACCTTCTACTATATGTTAATGATTCTTGTAGCATTACCCTCTTGCAAGCAGCATTATGCTTTATTGCATGTTGGACAAAGCATCAAAGATTTTTAGTTTATGTTTAGGGCTTGCTTTCTTGCTAAAGCACAGCTCCATTTTTTGAACAGTTTTCTTCAAGCAATTTTCTTTTATATTTGATTTTGTAAGCTGCAAAATGGGCAATGATTCCTTATATATGCCTATTCCTTTTCTAGTAATATATAAAGCATATTATTATATATTAGTTATAGTTATCATCAGCATACGCCCTATGAAAGCGAGCTTTACATGCTAAAGAGGATTCGTTATTAAACATAGCCAAAGGAGCAAGAGGAAATGCCATATTCAAAAATATTAAAACATCTTATAAAATGCAAAAACGCAATGCAAAAATGCACAGATGCTTTCGGAATTTGTTGTGGTATTATAAGCACAAGAAAGAATAAATAGATAAAAGAAAAATGAAGTAAGTGGCAAGATGCTCATGACCGAAATCAACCTTCTCATCGGCAAGCTGTTTGATGATATAATCCCGTTAGCAAACAGCAGCATGAGCAAGGACGATTTCATATTGAAGTTCAAGGAAACTGCCCTCAACGTGTTTGGGGTTGAGAAAGCAGATATAGTAAGCATAAACGAAAAAGGAGAAAGCAAGCTTTACGAATATATAACAAACACAAAAACGCCGTATATAGATAACCAGCTGAGCAGCTACTCCACATTTTCAGAGCTTATAGAAGCGTTCAATTCAGGGTACAAGAGCTATGTTGGAATTCCTATTATAGCAAATGGAAGAGTGGTTGCAATATTCGAAATGCTTTCAAAATACGAAAGCAAATTCAATACCCAGATTGTAAATCTGGCTTTGATAGCCTCGTATTTCGCAGGCTATGTTATAGTCTACAAGATAGAAACCGAAAAGAGTGCAAGATTGGCAAGCTATTTCTCTGCGGCTTTCGATTCCGGAATTCCTACAATACTTGCCAACAAGAACGGCACAGTTGTGAAAACAAACGAAGCAACATTAAGGGAGTTTGAGGTGCTTAAAGAAGGGGCAAGCATATCTGAGATAAATGTGCAAGCAGAGGAGATACAATCTGCTCTCAAGTCCGGCTTGGAGAAAGCAATTGGAAACAACATATACTACATATCTGCCAATGACATAAATGAGAACCTTGAGATATTGTTCTTTAACAAAGCAACAGATTCGAAACTTAAAAATGGGCTTTTGTCGCTGTTTGAATCCGAAAGCGATGAAAGCCTCCTCATACTAAATGAAAAAACGCACAAAATAGAATACGCAAGCGCGAATGTAGACAAAGTGCTTGGGCAACCTAGCGAATTTCTTGCTGAAGGAAAACTGGAAAATTTAATGGAAGAAAGTATAGGACAGAAATTCAGCCAGAGCCTGGATTATGAAAATGGGACAAAAGACATAGGAGAGTATTATATTAACGCCAATGGCAAGAAAAGATACCTGCATATATATGCGAGCAGAGGCTATGGGAAGATATTGCTGTTATTGAAGAATAATGACATGGCAGTAAATACGAGCAAGCTGGTAAACAATTTTTATGACCTTGCAAATGTCTCTTCTGATCCGATATTTATAGTAGACGAGCTTGGATTTATCAAATACTGCAATATGTCCGTTGAAAATATACTTGGCTATCCTAAGGACGAGCTTATTGGAAAAGAGATAAAGACTATTTATGAAGATATTAATATATTGGACAGGGATTTCGGCTATATTAAAAATGGCAACAAGATAGACAACAGCTACGTAGTCCTTATAAAAAAGGACCAATCAAAGCTTTCTGCAATCTACTCGATAAGAGAGATAGAAAAAGTAAACTCGCAAACATATTACATGTTTTTGATAAAGGAATTGGAGACAAAGCGCAGGCTTAACGATATGGAACTGGAGCTTAAAAGGCAGACAAACATAAGCAACAGATTGAGAAGCATAAGCGATCTAAAGTCGCAGTTCATATACAATATATCCCACGAATTAAAATCCCCGCTCACTAGCATAATAGGTTATGCAAAATTTCTGATTAACGGCGAGTTTGGAGAGCTAAACGATGAACAAAAAGGATATATCAAAACAATAATAGACGAGTCAAACAGGCTGATGCTTATAATACAGCAGGTACTAGACGCTTCCAAACTTGATGCTAACAAGATAAAGCTTGAAATAAACGAAATAGACTTCAGGGAGCTTGAGGATACTTCAAGCATTAAGGCAATAAAAGGAAACGCTATAGCAAAAGGGCTTTTCTTCAAATGGACAGTAGATTACAATGTCCCTAAGATTATGGCAGACCAGAACAGGATAATACAAGTTCTTGTAAACTTGATAAGCAACGCAATCAAATTCACAGATAAGGGAGGGATAACTGTACATACATTCAGGAAAACGAAAAAGTACATAGAATGCGATGTAATAGATACAGGCGTTGGAATAAGCCCAGAGGACAAGAAGAAGCTGTTTAGGGAGTTCTACCAAGCTACCACAAGAAAAGACCTTACCTCGCCTCCAAAATCTGGCACTGGGCTCGGACTTTCGATAGCTAAAAAGATAATTCTGCTTCATAAAGGCAAGATAGGAGTAGAATCAGAGCTTGGAAAAGGAAGCAAATTCTTTTTCATACTTCCAATAAATGGATCCGACACCAAGCAGAGAAAAAAACAGAATGATGAAGCTACTGCACCACAATAATAAAAAAGCGCCCGAAGCAGGGATTGAACCTGCGACCTACTGGTTAACAGCCAGTCGCTCTACCACTGAGCTATTCGGGCTTGGCATTATTGCTATTACTCATATTCTATAAATCAGGCAATTGCAACAGCTAAAATAATTCAACCCAACAAAATATTGCTCATACATTTATTCTAAAAATTTATATAGTGTTATGCTTATGCATTGAGAGTGCATCTGCACTTTTTATATCTTGCTCAAAAGGTACTCTATTGCATATATTGGGGCATAGGTAATTGGAAAAATAGCTATACCCTGGCCTGTAGACGCAAACTCCGAGCCCATTGTAGGCTTGACTATAAAAGTTATATTCAATGTCTTATTTACAAGAGAGCTTTGGGTGGAATTTATCATAAGCCTGAAATTGTATGAGCCTGCCTGTCCCTCTCTTACAGGGTAGTTAGCGTGAACCGTGCGGTGGTGCACAGCTATTATGGATTCTGTATTGTTAAAATTTATTAGCCCTGCAGAAGATATTATAAAAGGGCAGTCTGATACGCCGCTATTGTTTATTGCTATTGTAACATTTGCTGGCACTCCAGGAGTTGAGATTATCTTTGATGGATAAGCAGAAATTGAAAAGACGCTAGGATTTATTGATATTGTAGCATAAAAAGGCAGAACACCCAAATGAGTATAGTTGCCTACATTTATGGCCTCGAATTTAAGCCTGTATTTTCCAATTTCTGAATTTGAAGAAGGTTTTATAAGGACTTGCAAATATCTCGTATTAAAAGATGTGCTAGAAGCAGTCCAGTTCGGTGGCAAATCCAATGCTACAAGCTTGTTCCACCCGTACAAGATCATCGAACCTGTGGAATTTGTAGTATTAGATAAGATACCAACAGAAAACGACTGGCCTGGTGCAACCTCACCAATATATATAGTCTGGTTTGTATAAAGAGTGGCATTTAACGGATTCACAAGATTAACATAAGCAGCAGTAGAAGTACCAATTGCAAATGCGAAAAACAAAAATATCGCAGTTATGGCTCTCATTTTATTACCGCTTAATAATTGATATTTAATATTTTTATCTATTTGTTTTAAATATTGACATGTTTGCTCAAATCTTTTAAGTAAAGGACTTACTTTTATGCTTATTTTTTGCATTCTACTTTGCATTTGCATGGGTGGAATTTATTATGTCAAGCACCTTGCTTAGGCTGGATTCCAACGCCTTTTGAGTAGAGGTATTGCTGATGATGAAATCAGCATTATCTATGGCATCAGCAAGGCCCCAGCTTTTTTCTATCTTGTCTCTCTTAATGAATTCGCTATAGGTCTTTGTGGCATCAGGCTTTTCTACAGCTATCGCGCGCTTGTATCTTATTCTGGCAGGCGCAGTTATTGCAATAACATAAAAATCGTTTTTTATCTTGGATTTGAAATAATTTATCTCGTAAACGCTCCTTATACCAGATATTATTATATTGCCTTTCATCGCTTTTATATGTTTGATAGCGAGCTGGGCCACAGCATCCTGCCCCATTCTCTCTCTTATTTTGGTAGAGAAATCCCTTATGCTTAAAGGATCTACTTTTATATGCTCCTTTTTCATCTCTTTTTCTATAAAGCTGCGCATCTCCACTATTTTAAAACCTTTCTTTGAAAGGATAGATGCTGCAGTAGATTTGCCGCTGTTTGGCATGCCAGTAATGCATAATATCATCTTTACACCGTTTTCATATTAATATCATGTGTATTTGGCGCTTATAGATCCGACATTCTGTATAATATTTCCAGGAATCCCTCCATAAGAGTAATTAATCCATAGATAACCATTAAATATGCTGCCCAAGGACCCAGACGCACGCCCGAAGTTTGAATAACAGTATAATGAATAATTTTTATAGCCCCCATCCAAAAGCGTGCTTGGAAGCAGTACATTTTTAGGATAATATGCTGAGCCTGCACTAGAAGAGTTCAAAACATAAATATTACCATATGCAGGATTGATGCCAGTATAATTCATCTGCGATGAGCAGGCAATCCCGTTTATTTTAATTGCAGAGCCGCTTGTCTGCGTAATCAGAATGGAGAGATTTCCACTCGTATTTAGTTTGTATTTTATGCAGTAGAAAGGGGAAGAAAGGATGCAGCCCGAAGGAGACACAAAACTGCTATTCGAAGTCACTGACATAAATATGTATATCACGATACTGATAAATAGGATTATGAAAGAATATGCCATAATCATATCTATTGATGATTGGCATTTGATTTCTTTTTTTTGGTGCATTTGCTCCGTCCGTCTTATATGTTCATATTGTCAGAATCATATTTTTTTTCTTCTTGGGATTTCGCAACATGAAGCTCCACTCCATTTGCCCCTCTAGTTATTTTTATATCAAAATCATTGCTGTCGAAAAGCTTTTGCAGTTCATCGTATGTATATGAGCCTATGTCCTTTTCAGAGGATTTCTTGGTTTTAAGTATCTCGTCGCGGCGCTCCTTGATCTCATTTTTCTCTATCTGGCTATAAGTAATGCCAAGCTTTGGTATCTCTTTGGTTTCAAAGAGGCTATCTATGTCTAGGTCCAGCTGCTTGTAGCCTACATCCTGAAGTATAAACGGAAGTACATCATTAAATTCCTTGCGGAGTCTTGTTATGGCATCTTCCACGCTGGTTGTCTGGCCCCCTATTACAAAGGACTCATTGTTCAAGAATCCTATAAATGTATTTTTCTCACTGGTATTGATTATGTCCTGGAGAAGCTGCGAAACAAGCCTCAATATAGTAAATGCGTACTTCTCCCCAAACCTGCGAGCATAGCTTCCAAGGTTTTCTATTTTTACCATTCCTATCGTATATTGCTCTCCTGAGTTGATTGCCTTTTCTACCTCTTTAGATATACGCTCCTCATCAGGGAGGTCTATCAAGGGATCAAACCTTTTGCCTTTTTTCTTCAGGAATATTGTGACAAGGCTTCTGAGCTCCATAGGATCAAAAGGCTTTTTAATGTAATAGTCTGCGCCATACTGAAGGCTTTTAAGCCTGTTTGTTGTAGGGTCTACTGCGCTTACTATTATCACTATTGCATTTTTTATCTCTGGATCGCTTTTAACAGTCTGGCAGATATCAAGCCCGCTTTTGTTTGGAAGCATCAAATCCAGTATTATAAGATCAGGCTTTATTTCGCGAATTTTTGGAAGTGCCTCGCCCCCATCATAAATTTGCGTTATCTGCTTTATGTCAAAAGCCTTGCTAACCGAAAGGGCCATGAGCCTGTTTATGTTTGGATCGTCCTCTACTATTAGTATTTTTTGAAGATGCGGCTCTTGCACCAAAGGATAGTATATGAGCATGCCGCCTATATTTCTTGATGCGACATTTTTCATGTTTTCAAGATCTTTCAAAATATTCTTAAGGGTTGCTTCGTCTATTCCGCTAGAAGAAGCAAACTCAACGAGCTCGTTATAAGATATCTGCTGATGCTCGTTTATTATGCTCATTATTTTATTAGTATTCTCAGGGCTGGAAGGCACTTCCATCAAATCACCAAAATTAATGTTGCGCAAAAAAATAATACACTTTCTATATTTTGATGGTAGCAAATAGAAATTGGCTGAAAAATTTGTGCCAAAGCCATCAAAAGATATTAAAAGATTAAATAAGAATAGTTATTATGTATATTTCAAGCTCTTCGGTAAGGAAAGCACTAAAGGATGCAGGTTGCGGAAGAGTAAGCAAGGATGCGATATCACTTCTACAGGATTATATGGATAACCAGATTTATGGAATAGCAAAAAAATCTGTGTTGCTGGCAAAGCACGCAAAAAGGAAAACAGTTATCCGTTCTGATGTCAAGCTTGCTATAAAATAATGCAAGTAGTGGCGTGCGGATGGCACACCGCTTCGTGCGGAGGAAGCTCTCCTCACGCAGAGTATGCATGGCTTAAGGCCTAATTCGGATCAGAAACGACACCTCTGCTGCGCATATGCTATGACACGACGAGCGCGTAGGTGAGGATGAAACGGCCGATGCGCATACAATGAGCGTGCAAGGCGTTATGCCGCTTAGGTTTGATGCCATCTAAAACAGAAAGGAGGCTACGGCACGCCACTATACTATTTTCTTAACAAAAAAGAATATAAGAAATTCATTGCCTTAGCATTAATGCTAGCTGCTTATGCTTGCTAAAATAATTATCAAGCGCTTTGGCAAGCTGGCTTATTTGCTGCCTTTCCCATTCAGGCAGCTTATCTAAATTCAAAAGTGAAACGCTTACGCTGTTTTCATTATTCAATGAAACAGAAACAACAGCATACTTTCTTGGATCCTGGTATACTGAATTGTCATGCTGCTTAAGCCTTTTGCTAACTATAAGAACGCGGGGGAATCGGTCAAAATCTGTATTAACAAAGCCCATTACAGGGTACAAATCTTCCTGCACCTTTGAAGGCAGCTGCCTTAAGTATACTTCGACAGCTTGCATAAGCTGCACAGCAGCATTACTCTCGTTCGTTTTCTCTTTGGCTTTTGCTGCGTTCATATTCTCATTCCACAGCTATAAAAGTAAGCTTTATTATATTTAAGCTTTTTCTTCAAATATACAAATAGCTATACTCCATTTCCTCATTTACAAAGAGCAGATGACACACAAAGCATTTAATAATTAGAAATCTTATATCTTAAATGCTTGGCAGAGAGCCATCAAAGTGGTTTTATGGGAATTTTTGAAGGTTCTAGAGTGTTCATTACGGGAGGGGCAGGATTTATAGGAGGCAACATGGCAGAGGAGCTTTTGAGCAGGAATTCCGAGGTAACAGTATATGATAATCTCTCCTTGCCGTCCATAAATTTTGTGAATAAGATTGGCAAGCTTAAAAATTTGAAATTTGTAAAAGGAGACCTGCTGAACAAGGAAAAGCTTGAAGCTGCGATGAAGGAGGCAGAACCGGAGATTGTAATACACCTCTCAGCAAACGCAGATATAAGGAAGGGCTTGCAGGATACCTCATTGGACCTCAAAGAGGGAACTCTTGCGACTTATAATGTTTTGGATGCAATGAGGCAGAGCACCCCAAATTCTATATTATTTGCATCGTCAAGCGTTGTGTATGGCAAAGCAAGCATCAAGCCCACGCCTGAGAGCTACGGACCCTTGAAGCCTATCTCTTTATACGGTGCGGCGAAACTTGCGGGTGAAGGATTGATAAGCAGCTACGAAAGCCTTTTCGGAATCAGAGGATATATATTTAGATTTGCCAATATCGTTGGAAATAACCAAACCCATGGGGTTATAGTAGATTTTATAAACAAGCTCAAAAAAGACAAAAGCAAGCTGGAAGTCCTGGGCAATGGCAAGCAGAAAAAATCATACATGGATGTTGATGACTGCATCAATGCAATGCTTTTCATATACGAAAAAGAGAAAAAGGGCATAACAATAAACCTTGCAACGGATGGCCAGACAGAAGTGGAATTTATTGCAAAAGAGGTCATAAGAAAAATGAACCTCAATGCACAAATAGTGTATACAGGAACCGAGCAGGGCTGGCCAGGGGATCTAGCAGACACCTGGCTTAGCAATGCGCTTATGAAAAACTTTGGAGTAAAGCTCAAGTACCCGACTTCTAATGAAGCATTAACACATGCGATTGACATATTGATAGAAGGCAGGCAGCAATAATCAGCAAATTGGCAGCGGCAAAAGCCTGCACAGAATCAAATTGGAGCCTCTAAAAGCTTATCTGTGCAAAGAGCTTACCTATTCTACTTCTTTATATATTTCTTTATAAATTCTTTAAATTCTTCTTACGATGCATGAAAAAATTAATATATAATGTGCGTTTAATCTTCATTATTACTTAAGGTTGATCAAATTAAGCAGATGCTAAATGGTGCATAAAGTGGAAAAGCAAGAAAATAAAAAGCTTGAATATTCGGATGCTGACCTGGAAAAGATTATATCTGATTACAAACAAGAGATTTTGAAAGGATGGGAGAATACAAGAAAAAACCTGCCAAAAGAGTACACTGCACACCAGATTGCTGAGCAGATAGTTGAGGACCTCAAACAAGTTGAGCAATCAATAACTGGCGATAAGGAGTTGGACATAAGAATTATAGAGGGCATAGCAGAAGATATAATAAGAAGAAGTGAAAACAACCCCAACTATATTAAAATAATCAAAAAAGGTTACATAAATTGGAGATTCCAGAACAATGCCCTTATAAAAGAAGTGGCAAAGGATATGCATATGAAAAAAGAAGAGCTTGAAGAAGGAATAATGCCAATAGTAGTAGAGAGGAGCGTTAAAGATGCGATAGTGCCAAGAGAGATAAGGAAAAGCGTTGAAAATTATTATAAAGAGCTATATGAGAACGCGCGCGATCAGATTCTGCTCATAAGAGAGAAGGCATACAGAAAAAGCATAATATTTAATGGAATAAAAAGTGGCGCAATAAATATTATCCCTGCAGCCCTTGCTGCCATAGAGCTAGAAAGCATCATGCGCTTGCACCCGACAAGTGTAGAAGCGTTTGTAAGCCAGGCTGCTGCACTAACCATATGGACCTTGAGCAGCATAGGTACAACGGAAAGTGCCATATGGAGTACAAAATTGCTTAGGAAAAGCAAGAACGGCATAGATAATAAAGATGAAGATAAAAAAGACAAAGGATGATTACTGTATTCTTAAAATTTTCTTTGCAGCAAAAAATCGTGCTATGTATTCCTTTAGCTCATTCATAAAAAGAGGCTTGTCCTGCTCGAATTTGGAAAGTGTATCTTCGTCAAAAAGCTCCCTGTGCTCGTTTATAAGATTGAGAAGATATTCATTTGTCATATAATAGCTTTTTGCACCGCAATGCTTGCATATGTATACCGGAAGCACAGGCACAGAATTGTCATAAAAGAGCTCCAACGAATCGGAATTGCAGGAAGGGCATCGCTTCAAAAGCTTTATCTCTTCATAAGGGATTTCGGTTACATGAGTTATCCCATATTCTGAAAATGAGTGGTTTATTGCATCGCTGAGACTTACCTCTTTTGGTAAAAGCTTGCGATCTACTATCCCTCCTATGGAGTTGAATTTGGTAATCAGGACGCTGCCATTGAAAACCTCAAAAAGCAGCCTCAATGTGGAAGCGCTAGATGGCTGAATTCCAGATATCTGCACTTTCGATTCGGAAAAAGATATATTAAAATCTGACATCGCAACAGCTTTTGTTTAACATAAACTTGCAAACATGCTAATCGATTGATGAATACTTCTTGATATCCTTTTCGAGTATGGTGGTGCGTTTGTCTTTTTTTGCGCTTTTTACTGCATATTTTGCTATAGAGGAAGCTTTTTTGTTTAATAAATCAACCAACGCGCCTGCAGCCTGATCGCTTATTTTCACATGAAAAGATTCCCAAACAAATTTTTTAATGTAGGTTTTTGATAGCATTTTACCTCCTGTCAGAACTCAAGATCTTCTTCACTGCTTGCGGCTCAGACCTTTTTTTCATCACGATATAAGCTATTTTGATAGCAAAAATAATAATTTTTGCTTGAAAAGCCCTTTTATTTATTCTTTCATTTTTTAAGTGTGGAATTTACTCTCTTTATGGCTGCTTCTAGTATATCAAGGCCTTTTGCAAGATTTTCCATGCTTATAATAATCGGAGGAATAATTCTTATGGATGAATCTCCCGCAGGAAGCAGCAGAAGCCCGTTGTTGAAAGCCTCGACAAGCACAGCCTTTACCTCTTCTGGGGCAGGCTCCTTGGTCTTCTTACTTTTTACAAGCTCTATGCCTATCATCATGCCCATCCCTCTTACATCTCCAAGAAGCTCGTAATTTTCCTGCATCTCTTTTAGCCTTTTCATTATGAAAGAGGACTTTTTCTCTATATCGCTTTCTACCTTTTTCATGTTTGACTTCAAATGCTTTAATAAGGCATACGCTGCAGCCACGCTTGCGAGATTGCCCCCAAATGTTGTAGCATGGGATCCTGGAGGAATATCGCCAATAGCATTGCTCACAACTGTAATACCTAGAGGAAGCCCTCCGCCTGCTGCTTTCGCCATTGTGTATATATCTGCAGTAACGCCGAACTTATCAAGCGCAAGAAAAGAGCCGGCGCGCATATATCCTGCCTGAATTTCATCATCTATAAGCAGTATGCCTTCGCTATCCAGCAGTTTCTTCAATTTCTTAAAATAGTCTTTTGGAGGCACTATGTATCCGCCTTCCCCTTGTATGGGCTCTGCTATGAATCCAGCAATCTCTTTAGAAGAGGTTTCACGCTGCAGAGGATATTCTTTTATATAATCTATGCAGGCAAAGCCGCAACTCGGGTATTCCATATGGAAAGGGCATCTATAGCAATATGGATATGGGACATGCATCGCATATGGGAAAGGCCCAAAATGCTCTCTTTGCACTGTTGAATGTGATGTAAAAGCTAGGGAGCCAAGAGATCTTCCATGGAAAGAGTTGTAAAATGACATTATATAGTTCTTTCCTGTAAATATGCGGGCAAATTTTGCTGCTGCTTCATTGGCTTCAGTGCCAGAATTAGAAAGGAAAAGTTTTCCAAAGCCTTTAGGAAACATTGTCAAAAGCTGCTCACCAAATTCCACAGGCAAGGCGGAGTAGTAGTCAGTAAAAGCCGAATGCATGAGCTTGTCTATCTGGGTTTTTACAGCAGACCTTATTTCTTTTGTTTCATTAAGGCCGAAAGAGTATACTGCAACATAGCTGGAAAAATCTATAAACTTGTTGCCTTCTATATCATAAGCGTATTCACCTTCCGCATGATCTGATACAAAAGAGTAGGGAACTCTTGTAGTAGTAAGAAAAATTTTCTTGTCTCTTTCGATTATCTTTTTCGCCTTGCTCCCTATTTTTATCATTTTTACACCTTAAAAGTAGAGTACTTCACAAATGCACTTATGGCCTTTGCCGCTGCCCTTGGAGAATCATATACAGGTATGCCGGAGCTCTCCATTATTGTCTTATGCACTAGGGTGTAATTTCCACCTATGCTTATCGCAATAATGGGCTTTTCCGAAACGACGCCATAATGCACAACGGTTGCTGCAACCCTGGAGTCTGCTCCAGGAGTCTGGAAAAGGACTATTACTAATATGACATCCACGTTGCTGTCTTTGGTAAGCACTTCCAAAGCCTTTGAGTACCTAGAATCATCAGCATCTCCACCTATATCCAAAGGCAACCTTATGTTTACTATTGGAGGCATGGCTTCCCTCAGTTGCTTCTTGGAATCTTCGCTCAACTCAGCTATTTTAAGTCCTGCATTTGAAATTGCATCTGTAGTGAGGACCCCTGCACCGCCTCCGTCAGTTATTATTGCTACTCTATCTCCTGCAACTTTTTTCTTCATTTGGAATATTTTCGAAAGATCCAGCAGATCCTGTATATCCTCAGCCACTATGAACCCTGCCTGCTTGAATGCCGCAGAGTAGGCTTCGAAGCTGCTTGTCAACGAAGCGGTATGAGAGTGCGCAGCCTGCACGCCAGCATCTGTCATTCCTCCTTTTATAACTATAACTGGCTTGATTTTTGTAATCTTTTTGCCAAGCTCTATTATTTCTGGACCGCGTTTTACCCCTTCTATGTAAAGCACTATTACCTTTGTATCCTTGTCATGCATAAGATAATTTAGTATGTCAATCTCGTCTATGTCTGTTGCATTTCCGTAGGATATGAATTTGGAGAGCCCGAAGCCCTCATGGGCTATAAGATCAAGAAGCGTGCTGCCAATCGCACCGCTTTGAGATACGAAGCTGACCCCGCCTATTTTTGGTATGTCTAGCTTGAACGATGGCAGGAACATAGTATTTGTCCTTGCTTTCAAGTTTACTACCCCAAGGCAATTAGGGCCAAGCATTGGCATGTTGTACTTTTCAGATATCTCTTTTATCTGATTTTCCAAATCTGTATTGCCTACTTCGGCAAAGCCGCTGCTGACTACTATCGTGCTCTTTACGTGGGCCTTGCCGCATTCTTCCAAAACCTCAGGCACATAAGGCGCAGGTATCGCAATTACTGCAAGGTCTATACTTTTGTGGATGTCTAAAACGCTTTTATAAGCTTTCAAGCCCATTATCGTAGGGCTTCCTTTTGTATTGACAGGATAAAGCGCACCACCATATCCTGCATCTATGTAATTCTCAAGTATTATATGCCCTATCTTATCTGGTATGTCAGAAGCGCCGATTATTGCTACGCTTTTAGGGTTTATTATATATCTCAAATCCTTAAAATTGGGGGTTTTTTTCGTTGCCATATGAAACACCATTTATTCATCAACAATTATCCTCAAATCCACAGCATGATAGCTCCTTCCGCTGATTATTACAGGATTAAGGTCAAGCTCAGAGATATTGTTTTCCATGAGCATTTTTGAAACTTTCAAGAGCAGTTCCCTAAGCATTTTTGCTTGGGCTGCATCTTGGCATATTATGCTCTTGGACTTAAGCTGGTTTATCATGGAATCCGCATCTTTCGAAGTAATTGGACAGATCCTTACCGCAAAATCCTTGAATACCTCAACGTATATGCCACCAAGCCCTACAAGTATGAGCTTACCAAACTGGGAATCCTTTCTGCCACCTACTATTATCTCGGTGCCTTTTATCATCTCCTGTGCAAGTATTTTGTAAGGCTTGTAATTTTGAGCATTCTTCTCAAGCGCAATATACGCCTTCCTTATAGATTCGGGAGTTTTAAGGTTGAGCATTATAAGATTGCTTTTTGCTTTATGGACAGGCTGTTCAGGTATTGCTTTTAAAACTATAGGCTTGCCTTGCCCGAATTTTTCAGCCTCGTCAGGGCTGTTTACATATGCACTTCTCACACTTGCTATATTGTAAGATTCCAAAAGGCTTTTTGCGCTCATATAATCCAATTGCTTAGAAACCATTATTACACCTTTTATTAACGTCATAGCTTATACGCGTATGCCACAAATATAAGCACTAATATCAAAATGATCGCAATAGTAGAGGCAACCAAGATTGCTGTTTTTGATTTTAAAACAGATTTTTTGTGTGGATATGAATTCAGGTCTGCTATTACCTTTTGATCCTCTGCTTTTGCCATTGCCATATCTGCCTGCTTTTTGCCTGCAATTACGCTCTCTGCAGCGTTTGGAGGAGATATGGTCATAAAGCCCTTTTCTGTCAGGCTTAAATTGAGCTTTCCTCCCCGAAATTCGCCGTTAATATAGCCTTGCCTGGAAAGCTTGAAAAGATGTACTGCAAGATCGCCTGCCTGCAGATTTATCGCTTCGCTCAGCTCCGAAAAATGCTTTTTTCCGGAGTATATCTGCGCAAGTACCACATTGTCCAAATTGTCCAAAGGATCTGAAGATCTGCTTTCTGCATTTGCGATCAGAGCCTTTGCCCTGTCTGTGAGATCTATTTTGTTTTCGCCGCCAAGTATTTCTGTAAAAGATATAAGCCCTTTCTGCTTCAAAGTGCCTAGAGTATTTGCGGCATCAAAAAAGGAAGCGTTTATTATGCTGCTGAATTTTTCTACGCTAGTTTCTGGGGTAATCCTAGATATTGTTTCTAGATCTTCAAAATTAGGTTCGTCTACCATAACTATCATATTCTATTAAATGTGAATATATTTATTCTTTACATAAAAATTATTTTATTGTTTTGACAAAATTCGCAAGAGGCTTTTGCATATTTAACAATCTCTAAAACCAAGGTAAACAAATGCAAATAAAATTTTTAGGAGGAGCAAGAGAAGTAGGAAGATCAGCAATAATGGTTTATGACGACGATAAGACGAAACTTTTGCTTGACTACGGAATAAAAATAGACAGGAAGAAGCCTGGATTTCCAATAGAGATACCGAGCGTAGACGGCGTAGTAATAAGCCATGCGCATATGGACCATTCAGGCTTTGTTCCTGCGCTGCTGAAGCATAGAAATATTCCGATAATAGGAACATCAAGCACAATGAAGCTATCGGAACTGCTTTTGGAAGATTCCTTAGGCATAGCCAAAAAAGAGCATAGGCAGGCAGGATTTGCAAAGGAGGACTTAAGGTCTTTTTCAAGGAACTTTGTAGAGGTTCAATACAAGCAGAAAACTCGCATAAGAGATTACGAAATAGAGCTTTTTGACGCAGGGCACATCTCCGGAAGCGCAGTTACCCTTCTTGAAAAGAGGTCTTGGCATGGCCAAAAGCTTGTTTATACAGGGGATTTCAAGCTAGAAAAACAGTATCTTCACAAAGGGGCAGAAATAATAAAAGGAGACATACTCGTAATGGAATCAACATACGCGCTAAAAGAGCATCCGAACAGGGAGGAGCTTGTCAAGGAGTTCATAGAAAGCATAAAAACTGTGCTTGACAACAATGGCACAGTCCTTCTCCCATCGTTTGCCGTAGGAAGGAGCCAAGAAATCCTGAGCATGCTTTATAAGAATAGCTTAATAGATTATTGCTATCTAGATGGAATGGCACAGGCGGCTACTGCCATAGTTCTTAGCTATCCAAGCCTGATAAGCAACAGCAGGCTTCTTTCTGATGCGTTCGGGAGGGCCACAAGAGTAGCAAGCAAAAAAGATAGGATTGACGCTATAAAGGGGCCTTCCATAATACTAACAACCGCAGGCATGCTTGAAGGTGGGCCCGTGCTGAACTATGTACAAAAGATGAGCAGCAATTCCGAAATAATGCTTACTGGCTTCCAGGCCCCAAACACTAACGGAAGGCTGCTGCTTGAACAGCATAAAATGGTAGTTGACAAAAAAGTCATAAAAATAAAGCAGCCAGTATCGTATTACGATTTTTCAGCACATGCAGGAATGAGCGATCTCTACAGATATGCAAGAGAATCCTCACCTAACATCATAATATGCCTGCATGGAGACAGCAACAATGCAGTTAGCTTGGCGTCAAATTTGGCAGATGAAGGATTCGAAACATATGCGCCAAAACTCGGGCAGAGCATAGAAATAAAACTTTGAAAGCGTCAAAAGTGTATAGTTTAATCTGTCTTTATTTCCCTGGGTATCTGCGGTCTTGACTTTACCAGTATCTTGCCACCACAATACGGGCACCTTACAAAATTGCCTATTTTATTTATAACCTTGCCACATTTTACACAAGTATATGCCATTATTATTCACCTTTTAAATAGTTTATCTTTCAGGCTTTTCTTCTTTGCCTCTTTCTTGGAGGCCTTACGGCTTGCTGCTTGCGTCTGTTGTTGCTTCTTTGCCAATGAGATGTTTTCCAACATCGATGACATAGCTGAGTTTGATGAAGGCACATCAGTATAAGATATATTGCCTTGTTCTATTTTCTTCAGCCATTCTATAAACTCCTTGTGCAGCGCGTTATTGCTCGTATTTATTACCATTACCTTTGTATACTGTGTATCATCTATGCTTAGTTCCGGAGAAAAGTTCTCCATATAGGTATACTGAACCTCCATCCAATGCAATATTCCATTCAAGTAGTCTGCAACAAGCTGATCATTGAATGGCATAGAGGCGAATCCGAAAATTATGCCATTACACCAGTAAAGAGGAAGATTTCCTTGGGGAGTAATGCGGCTTTGTATAAGCTCGCGAAAATCCACTTTTGCTATATCATGTATCACTATCTCCTTTATCGGCGAATATGTGATTTTCATAGTCAGTCACTTTGGCTCTCTGCCTGGTTTGCGACAGAAGTGTGCTTCTGCAGACCTTCTATCAATTGCTTAGCCAGCTGGCCTGCTGAGGTTGTCATTGTATATGCACCACCTGCATAGGTTGCGCCGCAATGCTTGCATTGCCATACGCTAGTGCTAACCCTTTCTACAGAGAGCTTGCCGCAGACTTCACATTTATACTTCGCAGTTTTTTGATTCTTGATTACATTAAACCTTTTCCTATTGGTTGCGCCGTATCTTATAGAAGCATTTGCCATATCTATCACTTTATATCAAAACAATCTTATTTATTTTTTACATATTTAAATATGTGCCCCGGCATTACGAAGCGCTTTCTCCAGTTCCGCATGCTTTGAAAAAGAGATGTCTATTGCTTTATTTATCTCTTCTAAGGAAAAACTCCCGCTCATCCCTTTTTGCATTGACCTTATCTGAGTACCATCCGTTGCTATTGTTATCCTTGCGTCTGAAGCCAATTCCTCCTTTGAAGTTGGGTCAAGCACAAGCTCTCCATTTATCTTTGCAAAAGTTGTAGAAGTTACAATGTTGTCAAGCTTCAATTTATGGATGCGCTCTTCCCTTATTATTTTGCCATTTTCGTATTTTGGTATTTTGGTGTTTTGGAGAGCTGCCATTGCAGCAAGAAGGCTTGCATCAAACAGGTTACCATCCGCATCAAGTATGTTTATATCTATGTATATTGTCCAGACCTTGTCTTCGGCTATGAAAAGGCTAGAAGAATCGACAACATTCGCTGATCTAATTGCACGATCCACTACTCTTGAAAGTTCTATCGCGTCTGCGTTTGGGGGGCCAAGCTCGAATGATGAAGACGCAAGAGGAAGCAAATCGGCAGAAACTACCATATTGCCTTCTTCCGGAGTGTCTTCCATAGGCGTCTCCAATTCCAGCTTTATTCCAGCAATAACCCTAGTAGAACCTAAAAATACCTCTGCTGAGCCTTCAGCGTTAGGTATTACCTCCTTTTCTATCTTAATGCTCCTAAAATCTGTGAAGGAGCGGCCGTCATCCCTTTTGCCTTTGCTTACAAGGTCTTTTATTTTCTTTACATAAACAATATCAAATGCTTCCATTTTACCACTTATTTTTACTGCTTATATAACTCGGCAAGAGCCTCCTGCTGCTTTGCGCTTATCGTTTTGCCTGCATCCATTATATAGCTTATGCATTGGTTAAACTGCTCTTTTGTCAGCCCTCCGTCCATCTGCAACAACAGGATTTCCTTGTTTCTGGGTGAAACTGCTACAGGCATGTCACTATCGGAAAAGTTGTCTTCTATCATGTTGAAGTCAAGAGTTATCTTGTCACCTATTCTTCCAGCGCTTACAGCATACACCAAATCCTTCATTGGTATACCGGCATTTGCAAGGGCAACAGCTGCTGCAGTTATGCCTGCTGCACGAGTTCCGCCGTCAGATTGAAGTATTTCTATAAATATATCTATTTCGGCACCGGGAAATTTGTTAAGCATTACAACATTTTCGAACACTTCCCTAGTTACTTTTGATATTTCAACTGCTCTCCTGTTTGGGCCGCTTCTGTTGTGCTCAGACAATGAGGAGAAAGGAGCCATGGCATAATTGCACTTTATCACAGCTTTTGTGTCGTCAGATAAATGCTTTGGAAAAGCCTCTTTTGGACCAAAAACAGCAACAAGTACTTTGTTATTGCCCCATTCCAAATAAGCAGAGCCATCCGCATTACTCAAAACTCCCGCTTTTATCTTTATATTTCTAAGTTCGTTAAAATCGCGACCATCCGTTCTCTTACCGTTTATTATCAACTCTGGTTTATCTTTTCCTGACAATTAAATCACCTTCTTACTTGCTAGATGTTAACATCTCTTTTATCTTGTTTGTCAATCCATGAATATGAGCATTTTTATTTATCTCTTCAAAGGCCTTAAGCGCAAGATCCGCATTTCCGCCTTTCAGCCATATCACGCCATTCATCCCAACAATGATATTGGATTTTGTATATTCAATAATCTGGCTTATCATTGTATTGTTTTTGCCTATTACCCTTGGCATTTTTACGACAGGCATTCTTATTACAATACCATCACTATCAAGTATTTTGTTAAACAAAAGTGAGACTTCAACTTTGCTTTGTATAGCAGATACCGTAGCCTCAACCAACTCTCCTTTGTCTATTTTTATAGGATTGTCGAAATGCTTTGGCAGTTCTATTACTCCCTGCACAAAGCTAGAAAGCTCAACATATATCTTTGATCTGTCGTAATCTACAACAACCCCTACAACCTTCTCCCCAAGATTTGGATGCCAAAAACCTTCCAAGGGTATTATGGTATTTGTCTCAGAATCATACATGCTCAATACAGAAATGTATTTCTTATTGAATTCCGTATATGAATATTCTGTATTTATGCTCCTATCTATCTCAGTTCCTGGAAAAACTATCTTTCGCATATATTTACCTTTTGCATTATTGCTTGTCCTGCAATATCTTGATTATTGCAGCGCCTTGCGTAGCGCTGCTAATCTTATCTATGAATTCATCACGCATTCCAGCAGGCAGCTCCACAACAACCTTTAAAGAACCATCCGGCATAACATTTTCCGATTTCATGCCATAGTGCTTGAATATGCCATAGCAACGATTGCTCATTCCTGGCGGTACAATTGTTTCTATAGACACGGTAGCAAACTTTATAGGTATTATCATGTTTATTTTTTTGACAATATCTTCTACCTGCTCATTTGCATCTTTAAAAACATCTATATTGACTTTTGCTTGCTTCATTGCATTTTCTATCCTGAGCGGGGGGTTCGGTGCATTTGTCTTTGGATCTATAGAATTTTTAGATATTATCTCGATAATCTGCCTTTTCTTGTCTTCGAGCATTTTGTCCCTCACTTCGGCAGTAAGAGGAACATGCCCCTTCTTGAGCATTATATCTACAATCTTTGCAAGATCTGTAGTACCAAAAGCTTCTTTTAGATTGTTGGAGCTCTGCAACTCCCCGGTCTTTACGCTTTTGAATACAGACTCCTCCTCTAAAATAGTCAAAGGAGGTATCTGCTTGCCTTTTATATAATCATATGCAAGGTCTGCATTTACCAGTATTTCGAAATTTTCCTTACCATGAGTATATGTAACGGTAATTATCTTTTCCATTGTATCACAGCATAACAGAAAAGAGTATCAAATGTATTTTTCAATCTCTTCCACAGAAAGCATTGAAAAGCCCTTGCTCTTTGTTATCACAGAGGCTTCTACGCTCTCTGCTGTCATTTTCCCTTCATGGACTTTCTTTATCATGTCTATTCCAAGTGGCAGCGCATCAGCCACACTATAGCTGTCCTTATATTCCTTGATGAGCAGATCTGTCACTATTTTCTTGCCTGCGCCTATTGCATCTGCCTTATATCCTACAGGTGTAGCTGCAGGATCTATCTCAAAGAGCATTGGCTCTGTATTTATGCCACCGATTAGTATTGAAACAGCATAAGGCCTTACGCCGCCGTACTGTGTTGCAATTTGCATCTCATCTGACATCTCTCTTGCAAGAGTCTCAACAGACTCCGTTTCATTATAAAGCATGCGGTGGGTCTGTGTCTTGTTCCTCATGCTTCCTATAATATGCAAGCCATCAGAAACTATTCCGCTGTATGTAGCACCTATAAGGGAATCTATCTTGTAGATTTTTTGGAATGCTTTTGGAACTACAAGAGGCTCCAGGTTCTTGTCTGCTATAATGACAACGCCATCTGTAGCAACCATACCCAAAGCAGTAGCTCCCTTTTTTACTGCAGCTTTAGCATATTCTACTTGGAAAAGTTGGCCATCCGGGCTAAACATTGTACCTCTATCATAAGCTTGTGCATTTGGATATATCATATTTTCACCAGTTTATTAGAATTTTAATTTATCTTTTATAATACTTTTCTTTTATAATGCATTGGTTCTAAAAGCCAAAATCAAAAGCATAACTGTAAAGTACTAGTTATTATAATTTATTTGCAAATTTATAGCATTGCCGTAAAATGCGCCTAAAAGCATATGTGACAAATATGCGCATAAATTATTGATAAATATACAGCATATATTAGAATAATAAGATATATAATTTTTGCTGAAAAGGTTATCTAATGCAAAGTCTTACTTTGATGCCACTGCATGGGGGCAAGGCGCCAAAATGGCTTTTTGCAAGAATGGTAAAGCTTGCAAGATGCATATTGGAGATAGCAGTAAACGAGTATGGAACAAAATGGGTCATAGAAAAAATCTCTGACCCAGATTGGTTCCAGGCACTGGCTTGCGCCCTTGGATATGATTGGCACAGCAGCGGCACCACAACTGTAACAATGGCAGCGCTCAAAGAAGCTCTTGATGAAAGCAACCTGGGCATAGTTGTCGCAGGAGGCAAGGGCAAAGAAGGGATTAGGACGCCGGAAGAGATAGAAAGGGGGGCCGATGTAATAGGCATAGGAAGCATGGCAAAAGAGTTTTCTGATTACAGTAGGATAATTGCAAAAGTGGATGGAAGCATAATTTATGATGGAATATCAATATATCAGCATACGTTTGTATTTTCTAAAGACAAAGACTGGTGTATAGTGCAACAAGCTATGGAGCTTAAATCCGCAAAAGCGATAAGGTTCCAGGTGGACGGAAGCAGAGCAAACCCTTCAGACCTGACTACTGAAATTAATAATGGGGTTGTATCAAGCATACAGGAAAACGTTTATGACCTTACCTTTCAGATGAACCGGGCAATAAAAGAAAAGAGTCTACTACTTGTGAACGAGGATCTGGGCTCGCTTCTATCTTTCAGGCAAAGCAAGGAAATGCCAAGCAGGCATGAAATAATAAAAAGTATAGACTTATCAGAAAGAGCAAGAGCTCTCCTAAAGTACGCAAACGATATGCAGCCGGAAAGTTACCAAGAGCTTCTCGAAATAAAAGGGCTTGGTGGCAAGACTTTGAAATCCATAGCGTTCATATCCTCCCTGCTTTACAACGAGGAAATATACAAAAGGGATCCAGTATTTTATTCTTATAACCTTGGTGGCAAGGACGGCATACCATACAAGATAAATAAGGCACACTATGACAGCATAATCTCTTCCCTGAAAGAGATAATAGAAAACTCCAATGCTGAAAGCACTGAGAAGTACAAATCCTTGAAAAGGCTTAGCATGAGTTTCTCGGAAAACTACAAGCAGGAAAGCAGCAGCATGAGCACCAAAAAATCAACATAATTAACAGGCATTATAAGTTTCAGAGTATTCAGAAACTGTAGCCTTGAGAATTTTATCACTTGCTAAGTTACAGGTTTAAATATTTTGCCAAAAAATAAAATTATACTTTTATTTCAAATCAGCTATAAGCAGATATTAGGCGATTCATTGGGAAGCATACCTAGAAAATGGAAAAAGAAAAACAGAATGCGCTGGAAATGGAAAAAGAAGAGAAGAAAACGCTTGAGAAGATTGCAGAAGAGAAGAGTAGGCGAACTTTGAAAAGGCTTGCTTCTTGAAGCAGGCTTTTTGCCTGCGCTTATTTCCTTTTTTAATCTATTTTTATGATTTAAATACGTGCTTGGAATTTCTAACCCTCTATTGCAATATACGAAAAGCGCACTGCTTTTGCTAATTTTCTAATATTTTCGAAAAAAAGAAAACAAAACATTATTGGTTTGTTACATATGCTATTATTATAAGTCTTCCGGTATAATTATACGAGGGTCCCTGCAGGTTGAATACTACTTCTTTCAATGCATTAGAATAGCCTGCGCATTTCTCAGACGTCAAGCTTACTATCTTATAGCTCTTCAATACAAAAGGCTTTGATACATATGCGCCAATTATACTGAGATTTTGAGAGGTGTTTAAAACTTCAGCATATGTGAAATTTTCCCTTATAGATAGATTGGTATAATAAGGTATGTAAAGCATCTTGCCTACCCTTTCTACAATAGTTGAATTTTCAGGGCAGAAGGTCTGATTGGCTGGCACTCCAATTTGCAGTGCAGAAACATTGTGTGTAGTATTGGTATAAAATATGATTGGAGGATTTAATATAAGAGGATTAGACATTGCAGATACTGCATGCGAGTAATCATTAGAAATTAAGGAATAGGAACTGGCAAGGTGCAATAGAGACAATGTGAAATAGGCAATAAGAAAAGCAACAATGACAGTAATTGCCAAGGCGATATAATACTTATGGTAATGTGAATGCGCAATTTGAGTACTGTGTGAAGAAGCAGGCGCTTTGGCTTTAACCTGGCTTTTAACATTTTTATTATTTTTATTTGTTTTAGCCATATATTCCACCACATTAAATATATGTGAGACATAAAATATAAATATTCGCTTGATATTTTAATCGGAAAGGGCAAAGGCAAGCGCTTGCTTGACTTATTTTGCAGTATTAAGCTGAGAGTGCAGCAATTGCAAGCTGAGGGGTTAACTAAATAGATTTTTTATATGAATAAGGGATATTGCTGGCAAACCTTACCTACTTATTTTATTAAATTATTTTCTAAAAAGAGCCAAAATAAAAAGAAAATAAGAGCTAACTTGCTATCTTTTGCAGGAATGGGTATGTCTCATAGAGCTGCTCCTGCTTGAGCTGCTGGTAAAGCATGTACACTATTCCCACTGTAAGTAGTATTCCTATTCCTGAACCTATTGCGCCGGAAAGTGTTGCCAAAGCTGCAAGCAATCCCACAAATATGCTGCCAAGGACTGTGAGCTGCGGTATATATTTGTTAAGCACGTTTTCCACAATTCTAGGATCTCTTCTAAACCCTGGTATCTGCCAGCCTATACCGCCAAGCTGCTCGGCCATTTTCTTTGGACTCTGCCCTGTCATTTCTATCCAGAACTTTCCGAATATAACACAAAGGACAACCAGCACTAGCGTATAAATTATTATATGGATCCATTCTGGGACTGCAATTACTCCGCCCCAAGGAAGGAACAGCTGCGAGGTATGAGTCGCAAGATATGTAAAGTAAGGGCCATAACCTCCAACTCCACCATATGTGGAACTATAAGGCATCGGGAACTGTGGAGATATCAGATACAGCAAGCCACCAGTCAATTCGGAAGTTGATGCACCGGTAGAGCTAGGAATTATCTGGTATAGTGCAAAAAATTTGGCGAGATTTGCAAGGTTGCCATGTACTCCAGCAAGGAATTTAAACCAAAAAGTAAGGCTCATTGTCAATGATTCTGCCAGTATCACTGGAAGAACGTTTACGTACAGAAAAGGTATTGGAAGCCGGCCCCCAACGCCACGGAACTGCTCGAATGCAAGAGGAAGCTCAACCTGCATCTCGAAGAAATATATGCTTACAATGAATATTATGATTGCAAAAAATAGAGGCCCAAATGCTTCTATTGCATTTACTAGGGCACTGGCGCCTCCTGCAGATATCGCTGCCGCAGCTTCTGGAAGAAGTATGCTTATAGTTCCACCAACAATTGCATATGATACTCCTGCTGCTATAAACAGGTTTATTCCTGAGCTTATGCCGTATTTGGTCATTATTTCGTCAAGAAACACTATGAATATCGCTCCAAGGCTCAGCTGCAATATTACAATGCCTTCGTAAGAGGCACTAGCTACCGGAACAAAACCTGAATTCACGTATACGATGGCTTCTATTACGCCTATGATTATTGCAGCAAGTTTTTGGAGGCTTTGGAACCTTGCCTTCTGTTGCATATCATTAAGATCCATGTTCACTATTCCAGAACCAACAACAAGCTGCAGGACAATGCTTGCTAGCACTATAGGGCCTATTCCTATGGTTATTATGCTGCCGATCTTTGCTGCAAAAATTATGCTTATAAGCTGCAGCGTAGGCTGTGAAACTGCCTGTTGGCTGACACCTATTGCATAAGTATTGTACAGCACAAAATATATTGAAAGAACTATGCCTGTCCAAACAAACTTCTCTCTTAATGAGAGAGGACTTTTCGGACCTTTAATCGATGGTATGTACTTCGATATCGAATCCATAAATTCCAATGCCATTAAAGCACCATTTTCATTTTTTGGTTGCTATAGATATTTCATAGCTCCCGTCATCCTGCAGTTTTATATAAGCATAAATGCTTTTATCCAAGTTTTCGAAAATCCCCAAGGCAAAAGATGCTGAAATCTCAGCAATCTGCCTGATAGATGAAAGAGGATTAAGGCTTATCTTAATATTTAGTTTTGAAATGCTTTTAATTGTTACGTTTCCCAAATTGAGCATTTTGAACAATAATTTCAATTTTTGCTGCTTGTCGGGTTGGGCGAGTCCTTCCTTATCAAATCCTATTAGCAATGCAATATTGCTGCCAAGGTATTTTACTATTTCTTTTATGCTTTCAAAATAGCTCTCTTCAAACAAAGAAAGCGCAGATATGTTGAAATAAAGAGGGCTCATATAATATGAGGTTTGTTGGCATTCGTTATTCTTTACTCTTTCTACTATGAATTTTGATATGTCTTCTATAGCAACAGGTTTTTGAATTGATTCCTGCCTTTTTCCAGATCTGTCTAAAGAATAGACGAAAGCGCACTGAGGGCTTCCAGTATAAATGCATTCCTCTTCTTGCATTTCTACAAGATTATGCATTGCGGTGGTCAAAAAGCCTGAGATAATACCTGCCTCAAATGTATGTATAGAGGAAGCGTTTTTTAGGTCTGCGTACCCCTTAGGATAATGGAAAGTAAGCCAGATATGAGAGGGGCGTACGGCAAAGCTTACCGCTTTGTAACCGCATTTTTCGAAAAAAAGAGAAAGGTCTAGAAGCGCTTCTTCTATAACCATATATTTTTTACCGTTGGATATGATCCTGCTCAGCAGCCTTCCTATAGAAATCCCTTTTTTATAAGTTACCTCCCTTATGGATTTAGTTATATTGGAAAGCATATTTATTAGTAACAATGACTCAGGCATTATATTCAGTTCTGTACCTGATTTTTGTATGCCAGAGAGAAGCGTGCCAAAGTATGCATCGCCAGTTTCCATATCAAAATCAGAAGCATAATTCCCAAAATACTTAAAGATATCCTCTTCTGAAGGAATTTCCGCTGCTTCGATTTCAGCCTGGCCTTTTTTGAAAGCTGTAGGCTTATTGATTCTGCGGTAAGAGGTTTTATTTAAACTCTTCTTCTTAACAGAATCGCTTTTGGGCTTCATTTATTCACCCTGTCAAGCTTGAAACTCGGTACCAGCACGTTAGGAATCTTGCCCAATTGATAATATATTACTGCAAGATTAATAAATACAAGGAAATACAAAATAATGGAATTGTACTTTGATACAAAAAGCATTACATTCGAAACTGCAAAAGTGCCAAGCCCTATAAAATAAAGAATTGATGCAAGAAGAGGCATTTCACAGCCGCAGCCAGATACCACTCCTGCTATTACAGGCACAACGCCGCTTGCTGCTGTATTTACAATGCCGGATTTCATATGTAGCTTTATAGCATACACGCTTATCGATAAGAGCAAAGCAGAAGATATCACAACAAGATATATCAGGTAATAGGGCAGTGTAGAAATATAAAAAAAGCTCGAAGAAGAGAACACGATAAAATGGTATAGATAGTAGTATGCTATAGAAGATAATATAAATGCTATTATGTATGCAGGCTTAGAAAATATTTTATAAAAAGCGTAAGCCCGGTATCGCAACCGGGGAAATTTGAAATTCATGATAATTTAATTGCTGATTCCAGCTTGCTTATTACAGGAATGCCCGTACATGCAGGGGCAGTATTGTTTATAGATTTACAAAGCAAAGCGATATAAAAGTCCGCACCTGCATATTCTGTCATAGAGAACTGGCTGGACCCTGCAGCAATCTGGTTGAGTACATCTGCATGTGTCATGTATTCTAGAGGTATGGTTCTATTAGTTGGAGTAGAGTTGCCAAACGCTACAGCATCTGCACCATTGACAAAGTATTTACCCCACAAGGTAAATGGTGTTCCAGAAAAGTCATTCGAAGCCATAAGCAAGCTAAACGCATCCTTGTATGCAAGATTGCCTGTGGCGTTTATCCTTTGCTGTACGAGCTGCAATGGATTCAGGTTAAAACCACTTGTTATGTTATTGGTATCTTCTATTGATATAAAGTTTATATACTTGCTATTGTAAAAGTTTCCAAGATCCTCCGCGGATTCTGAATAATGCGATGGTGCAAAATACAATGTTGGTAGGTCTGCATCGCCAAAAGAGCTATATCCCTTAAACAATTCAGAAAAGTTTCCAAACCTTGAAAGCGCAAGCGCCATTGACCATTTATTTTCCGAGCAATACGTGCAGGTTATTGACCCGAAGTATATTACTGTAGGCTTACCATTAACAATAAACAATGTACCATTCAATGGCATTGAACCAACCGGATTTTTAAGAGTGCCATTTAGAAGCATCTCCCCTGCCTTCTCGAAATAGCTATCTGGAGCATTGTTGATTATTGAAAGTTCTGATGAATTAAATGGCTGGTTGATATTAGTAAGCCTATGGCCAAAAGGCTGATTCTGAGTTATTACAGGAAATCCTGCAAGGCTTATGTTGGGTGTTATAAGGCTGCTGCTTATATTGTAGCTTGGCAGAGGAGCCAAAGTTTTATTAGCTAGCAGACTAAATATCGCTCGCATATATAGGCTTGAAGTCTTGTTGGCATTTATTACTTCAGAATTAAGGGCTTTTACCTGAGAAGACAAGCTGCTTACGGCGTATATTTCATATAATAGTGCCACCATTATTATTACAGTAATGGCAAGTATTATAGTGGAAAGATTTTGATTTTGTTTTTTAATAGGTATTGTAGAATCTACTCCGTCCATAGTTATCATAGATACCTATTTTAATTTAAGATTTATATTTGTTGATATTTTTTTTGGCTTTTTACTGCACAAAAGGAGCGAAAAGATTAAATTTTTAAATAGAGAATTAGAAATAGGTATTCAAATGACAAGGATTATAGTTCCAGTCATATATTTGGAAAAGCCAAACAAATATGTAGTTTATCCTCATTTTGGGAAGGCTCCTGAATTTGCAATTATAGATATATATGAAAAATCTGAGCCAAAGAAAAGATTTATCGAGAATGAGTATAGCAACGAAGAAGAGCACTCTGGCCACGGCAAGTATGTTATAGACAAGATCATAAAGGAAGATCCAGATATTATGGTTGTTACAAATATCGGAGAGATGGCATACAACTATTTAAAAGATGCAGGCATAAAAATAATGAAACCGGAAAGCAAGGATCTTGATCAAATAATTGAGGAATACAAAAGCAATAAGTTGGTGCCGTTTACTAATCCTCATTAGGCACGGGAGCATGCCTTCGAAAATTGTCAGCACGCATAAGGAAAAATACAGCAGCAAGCCAGAAGTGCTGAGAATATTATCCAACAGAAAAGAAATAGAGATTACGGAGCTTGCAGATGCACATTGCCACTTGGATATGGTCAGTAGGGCAGAGATAGATGAAGCGATTAAATTAGGGATAAAAACTTTCATAAGCAATGGAGGCAGTACCAAATCTAATACCAAAACCTTGGAGATATCCGATGGAATCAATGTTTTTCCTGCAATAGGCATAGATCCAGATAATGCTGAAAATATGACAAAGAACGAGCTTGAATTTAACCTGGATCTTATAAGGGAAAATGCAAGCAGGATAAAAAGCATTGGAGAGATAGGTTTAGACTACAAAAACAGAACACAGGCACAGATGGCAAAGCAGGAAGAGGCGTTCAGAGAAATGTTAAGGCTTGCAAAAGAGCTTGGCAAACCAGTATCTGTACATTCGCGCGATGCGATAAAAAGCGTGATAAAGATAATAGATGAGGAAAAAATTGAAAAAGCGCACATTCATTTTTTCGAAGGAAATATGGAAGACATAAAGGCTTTGAAAAGTATTGATTGCATGGTTTCAATACCTCCTTTAGAATCCAAAAGGAGAAACGAAATAATAAAAATGGTAGATATCGAAATGATAATGGCTGAAACGGATGCACCAGCTGCAGCAAAAAAGCTTACTGATTTGAAAGAAGCAGTAAAGATAATTGCAAGGGAAAAAGAGATGGATTATACAGAAACCGCAAGAATCCTTACAAAAAATACCAAGAGGTTCTTTTTATTAAATTAGGTATTTATATTAGTTTGATAAAATTAATTGCAACGGGCCCGTAGCTCAGCTTGGACAGAGCGGTAGCCTTCTAAGCTAATGGTCGCGGGTTCAAAATGAACATGAAAATCCCGCCGGGCCCGCTTTCATTTTGCAACTTACTACTTCTGATCACTTTCTTGGCTGGTTGTGTAAGCCGGCGAAAACCTGCCTCCACGCTTTTTTTGCTTCTCCTTTTTGGCATTCGGAAATTCTATTGAAAGATCTTCTTCATTCTCAGAAGTAGACCACGCTTTTATGTATGCAGCAAAATTTTTAAGAGGCTGTGAAAACCTGTCAGTAAGGACATATACGCCATTTTCGTGCTTGACCATACCAAATTTTATTGCAAATTCCAAATACCTTTTTGCAGTAGCAAGAGGTATGTCCTTTGGCACATCTTTAAGCTTGATTTCTTTCATTTTTTTAATCTGCAATAGGATAGCAGCAAACCTATACGCTTCTGTATCATTGTCGAAAAATACCCTCGCAATATCTTTTATAGTTGGATTTTTCATTTTTTCTTTAATTGGTGCATCTTCGTATTCCCAATATTTCAGTTCCACAATAACACCTTATCCCAGTTTTCTTATGAAAGTTACAACATCACCATCCATTAGAACATGATCAAGCCCTACCCTTTGGTTTGGAAATTTTGTGCTTGGCCCAGTAACATAAGCATACTTTATCTTGTCCGCCAGATCCGTATGCAGTTTTATTATTGCGTCTTGCACAGAATCCCCTTTTTTCAACACCATTGGCATTGGTGGATCATTGTCAAGCCTTGCCTTTAGATATATTACAATCGCATCCAAGTTTTTATATATCGTTTCTTTTAGAGAGTCCAGATTGTAAAGCATGGTCGCGCTGATTGGGACAACCTCCATTTTATATTTTTCTGATAGCGCCTTTGCGATTTCATTGTAATTCTCTTTGGTATCTATTTTGTTCAAAGCTATTATTGCTTTTATGTATCTTGATCTTTTTGATATTAAGCCCAAAAATTCTTCAGGGGATATATCAGAATTTATAGAGACAGTTGCGTTATATATTCCAAAATTTTTAAGGATCAATTTTATTTCTTCGTCCTTCATGGAGGAATTGTTGTATAATATTTTAATTCCTCCGCTAAATGATTTTTCGATTTTAATATCTGGGAGATTTTTGTTAATATAAATATCAAAAAGGTTTAGCTCTTTTATTAGGACATCGATTTTTTCAACATCATTAATATCAAGCACAAATATTATCAGATCGGAATTTCTTACAGCGGTAAGCACGTTTTTTCCCTCGCCAACGCCAGAGTGGGCATTTTCTATTATCCCAGGAAGATCCAATATTTGTATATGAACGTTGTTATATGTAAGCGTGCCAGGCACTATTGAAAGTGTGGTAAACTGGTATGGCGCAACTTTTGAATTAGTATCGGCAAGCGCATTTATTAATGAGGATTTGCCTGCGTTAGGAAAACCCAAAAATGCGACTGTCCTGTCTCCGCTCTTCTTTATGAAGAAACCGCTGCCTTCCTTTTTTTTCTTTGCCTCTTCGAGTTCTGCTTTTATTTTTATTATTCTTCTTACTAGGTGCTTTAGCCCTTTTTCAGTTGCCTTGTTTTTTGTTATTTTATGCTTCTCTTCCTCAAGTTCTGCAAGCTTTGACTCTATTTCAGCAGCTTTGTTGGAGGGCATGTTTTCACGTCGTATTTCTTTATGCTTATTGCATATATTTTATACAATCTTATATATAAGTAAATAATCATTAATAGATACTTTAAATTATTTTACTACAATTAAGAATATATAAGTGAATAAAATGGCTAAAGCAAAAAAGAAGACATCAGCAGGAAAGAAAAAGAAGTAATTAAGTGATTTTTACTTATTATTTTCTTTTGATTTTCTGCGTCTTTTTATTTTTTTGATTGTTTTGTTTTTTATTTTAGAAAAATTTGCTGAACTTTTTCTTTAAGCTTCTGTCGTTTGCAAATGTTGAATAGATTTTTTTCATCTTGTTAAAGTCAGATATGAGTTGGTGCACATCTGTTTCTGCAACTCCACTGCCCAGCGCGATTCTTTTGATCCTGCTGCTGTTGTGAAGCAGCTTTTCGTCTTTGCGCTCCTCCATTGTCATTGAAGATATTATTACTTTGTATTTGTTAAGCTTTTCCTCACTGGAGCTAACAATCTCTTTTGGCACATCATAAGCGCCAAGCATTCCAAGTACATTTTTCAAAGGACCCATTTTGTTTAGTGCTTTTAGCTGGGTATAAAAAGTTTCGAAGTTCAGCTCCTGCTGCTCCAAATCTTCCGGTTTTACTGCGGCTTCGGAGATTGCTAACTTTACTCTATTAAGCAATGCATCTATATCAGGCAAGCCAAGGAGCCTTTCTACAAATTTCTTTGAATTATATGGTTCAATATCGTCGATTTTTTCCCCGTTCCCTATGAATTTTACTGAGGCTTTTGCAGCTGCAGCTGCAGTCAAGGCTCCGCCCCCTTTTGAAGAGCCGTCCATTTTTGTTATTATAATGCCAGTAATTTTCACTGCATTGTCGAATTCTTCGGCCTGCTTTCCGACAACTCTGCCGATATCAGCGCTTATTACAAGCATGCTTTCATCGGGCCTGAATGCAGAAGAAACATTTTTGAGCTCGGCTATGAGCTGTTGGTCCAAAGCGCTTCTACCACTTGTATCGCATATTACCACATCCTTGTCCTTCAAATAAGATGCAGACTTTTTAATTATCTCAACAGGATCCTTTGATTCTTTTATTCCGAAAAATGAGACTCCTGCCTGCTTTGCAAGAGTTTCAAGCTGTTCGTATGCTGCAGGCCTTGAAACATCGCAGCAAACAACTGCTGCGCCAAGCCCTCTATCCTGATAAAATTTTGCAAGCTTTACTGCTGTGGTTGTTTTTCCTGAACCATACAGCCCCATAAGCAGTATTTTCTTTGGCTTGATTTCCGGTATGTACGTATTCCCCATTATCTCTACAAGGCTGTCATATACAATATTTGTAATATAATCTTTAGAGCTCAAACCTGGCGGAGGCTTGCTATGCAAGGCTTTATCTTCTATATTCTTTGTAAGATTGAGAACAAGCGCTACGTCTACATCTGCGCTTATAAGAGCCTTCTGCAAATCCCTGTTGAAGTCCTTTATGGCTTGTGCGTCTATTATGGTAGTATTAGTAAGCTTTGCTACTGCTTTCCTAATGCTTTCTCCTAGGTCCATATTATTATTTTCTTGTATAAATATAAAAATAATTAGTAGTGGAGCATAAGAAGATCTGTTTATGCTTTTATTGGATTAGCAGCAATTAAATAGATATTATTTTAATTGCAGCAAAAGAGAATATATAAAATTAATAAATGCATCAAAGATTATTTGCTATAAACTCTATCGGGTATAGGATGATCTGAGGGAATATGCCAAGGAGTATTATGATAGAGGTCGAAACAGAGAGCACTATTGAAGCTTCCTTGCTTACGTATATGTGCTTGTATTTCTGCAAGCTTGGAGAGTACATTGCCATTATTACCCTGAAGTAATAATATATAGAGATAATGCTGTTTATTATGCCAAAGAATGCTAGATAAAACAGATTGGATGAGATTGCGCTTGAAAAGAGAAGGAACTTGCCGAAGAAGCCCATTAGCGGAGGCACGCCTATCATTGACAAAAATGATATGGTAAGGGAGAAGGCAATGAACTGGTTTTTGGAGGCAAGTCCCGAATATTCTTTTACATTGTTTATTCCATGCTTGCTCAATATCAATACGGAAGTAAACGCTACCAGTATCATAAACATGTGGGCTATTATCTGGAAAACCGAGGCAGTAAAACCGGCAGAGGTTGCCGCTGCAATTCCTATTGCTATATACCCTGCCTGTGAAATTGATGAATATGCAAGCATCCTTTTTACATTGTCCTGTACCAGAGCGACCAAATTACCAAAGAACATTGTAAGTATTGAAAGAAGCGCCCATAGCGGTGAAAACTCCTTGGAAAAAGTAAACATGCTAATAAAGAAAACCTCGAGAAGCACCACGAACGCTATCTTCTTGTTTATCGAAGCAAGCATAGGAGTAATATAGTCCGGGGAACCCTGATATACGTCAGGTATCCAGAGGTTAAATGGAAATATTGAAGCTTCTATTCCCAAAGCGACAGCAAAAAGCAGCATTGCAAGCCCGATCTGGTAATTGAAACTGTAAGGCATGACCCCTACTGTAAGACTGCCATCGTAAGGAAGAATCAAAGCTATGCTGAAAGCCAGCAACCCTATTGCTATGGAGCTCATAATAAAGAATTTTATTGATGACTCTGCATGCTGCCTGCCTGAACTAAGAATAAGAAGCATTGTGGGCAGGGAAAGCAGCTCCATTCCTATAATTATTGATATAAAGGAATAAGACATTATAACAATTGACATTCCGACAATGCTGATAGAAAAAAGGAATAAAAAAACAGGATAGTTTGAAGAGTACCTGTAGGCTAAAAGCATAACAAGCACTGCAACAAACATGAAAACTGAAAGCATGAAAGAGGAAAAAGGCGATAGCACAAGGAAGCCAAAGGCAAGAGAATTTTGTGCTTGCCCCATTTTAAGTAGTGAAAATGAATATACTGAAATCGCTTCAAGCGCGAGCATTATTGCAACAGATACTGCAAAGCCCTGCTTCTTGCTTTCTTTTTTTATGAATATGAATGAACTTCCTGCGAGCAGCGCCAGCAATGCAGCATACACATAAATGGCAATCATTTTTATCACTTGAAAATACTAAGGAATATGAAAGGCATAAGCCCAAACAGCAGTATTAACGAAAGCAGTAAAGCGTATGCATGCTTAGTGCCTGCATCAAGATAATTCACAGGCTTCGGCTCTTCATGCGCGACAAACATGCTTCTTGCTATTACGTAATAAAAAAATGCCTCTGCTATAAGTATTGGCAGGAGCAGCAGAAGCCCATAAGCCCCAAAAGACTGCACCGCTCCCATAAATATGAGCAAATCTGCTATGAAGCCGGAGCCAAGTGGAAGGCCAAACAGCAGTAGCACGGCTGCTATAAATATGTATGCAGTGGATTTTGAAAGCTTTGCAATACCCTCCATTAGCCTTATGTTTCTAGTGCCTGAAACATATTCTATAGAGCCAGCCGCAAGGAAGAGAAGGGAAATTGCAAGCCCGTGGGAGAGCATTGAATACGCGGCACCAGCATTTGATAAGGCGTTACCTGGAGTAAGCGCAAACAGTATAAGAGACATGTCAAGCATGCTTGCGTAAGCAACTATCCTTTTTATGTCTCGCTCTCTTATCATCATGAAAGAGGCATAGAAAGCAGAGAAGATTGCAATTGCAGCTATGTAATGGCTATAGTTGGAAAACATTGCCAAGAGATAGAAAGAGCCGAGTGCGCCGAATTTAGAGACTATTGCAGAGATTGCCATAGAGCCTTCGGTAGACGCTTCTCCATATGCATCTGGAAGCCAGAAGTGGAATGGAAATATCCCCATGTTTATCATAAACGCGAAAAGCATCAAGAAAAATATTGCAAAGGAGTAATTTGAGTGATAAAGTGAAAGGCTTTTGATCCCGGCAGTCCCTGTAGAATAATATATTAGGATTATGGCAAAAAGCAGCATTATGCTTGCTGCTGCTTCGTATATTATAAATTTTATTGCTGCCTGTTCTCTCTGTGGCGAGCCGAAAAGGTAGATCATAAAAAATGCAGAGATTACGCCAACATCCCAAAATATGAAAAAGAAGAATAAGTTAGAGGATTCGAAAAGCCCTGCTGCGGAAGCTTGCAGAAGCAGGAGAAGAGAGTATACCGCTTTAGAAGAGTTGCTGCTTGATATAGCAACTGAAAGTATTACAGCCACAGACATAAAAAGCAGAATTGCGGATATTGGCACCAATGAAAGCGAGAAAGGTATTGTTATGCTACCGTAAAGGTACGAATATGAGAATGACAATCCAGAGAAATGCATCTCGTAAATTAGGAATATGGAAAGAAGCAACTCGGCCAGTGTAGCAGCTATTGTGATTTGCCTTGCAAACCTTTTTTCAAGCGCAATAACCAATGCCAGAGCGATTATCGGAATCAGCAATGTAAATGTTAGCAGCAACATTAAATCACAAGAATATAAATATAAGTATGGCAATCCCTAAAGCAAGCGCCATTGTGTACGCCCAGATCTTGCCGTTTACCGAATTTCTCAGCAGCATTCCCAAAGACATGAATCCCTTTGCAAAGTTCGAAGCGGAAGAGAACAAGGCCCGATCGAAATCGAGCAATGCAAGTGAGGCCTTGTCAAATACAATTGCAAAATATTTATAGAATATGTTGAATGGCACGGAGGAATAAAATAAAAGATATAATGGCCTGCTTTTCTTGTACTTTTCTATGCTCCAGATCCTAGCTTTGAAAATATTATAAGATACAAATATGCCAAATGCTATTATGACAGTAGCAAGCTCCGCTTCTACAAGATTTATTTCCAAAGGCAGATGCAAACCAGAAGCAAGTAAACCTGCGTATGAGCTAAGGGTTATAATCTTGGGGAGATAAAAATACATTGCACCAGCGACAGCAGAAGCTATGGCGAGCGCAAATCCTGCATATAGCATGGACTTCGGAAGCAGCCCATATGAAATATTGAGCGGAATTTCATCCTGAACGGATCTTGGCTTGGAGGATATTACAAAAAGCCAGCGGAATATGTATATAGACGTGCCAAGGTCTGCAGCAAGCAGTATAGGAAAGACCCATGTACTGGCGCTATCTATTGCAAATTTGCCGAAGAAACCAGCAAGCGGAAATATTCCTGCTATTGCAGCTACGCCTATTATAGCGCTTGCATATAGGAGCTTGTTTTTGTATATTGCATATATCCTGTATATGTCTTCTCTATTATCATTTGCGCGCATGGCTGATCCTGCCACCATAAATATAAGCGCCTTGTAGAAGGTCTGGACGAAAAACAGCAATATTGCAGCATAAAGCGCATGCAGTCCTATTGCGACAAGCATAAGGCCCAAATCTTCTATAGTTGAATAAGCGAGAATCTTCTTTATGTGGCTTTCCGCAAGGGCGTTTGATATGCTTATGAAAACACTAGCCAGCCCTATGGCAAGTATTACCCACAGCATATGTGCAGCCGCAAAAAGAGGATACAAAATAATGAGCAGAAATACCCCTGCCTTGACCATGGTAGAGGAATGGAGGAATGCAGAAACAGGAGTTGGACCAGCCATTGCTGCAGGTAGCCATTCGTGAAATGGAAACTGTGCGGCTTTAGTAAATGCTGCAACAAGCATCAAGCCCAATGCAAGCATGATCTCATAATGGAAAGGTGCGGCAAGGATTGCAGAAAATGAAAAGCTGCCATAGCTTTTCCATATAAGAATTATAGCCATCAGCATGCTGACGTCTCCTATTGATATTATTGTAAGCGCTTTCCTTGCAGATTTTACTGCCTCTTCTTCATCTGTCCAAAAACCTATCAAAAGATAGCTGAAAAGCCCAAGCATCTCCCAGCTTATGAACAGAGTTATAAAATTGCCGGAGATGGCAAACAGCATCATAGAAGCAGAAAACATGCTCATCTCAAAATAATAGCGAGCCTGCTCGTTCCTCTTGTACATAAAGCCAAAAGAATAGAGGAATATAAATGGAGCTATAAAACATACGAGAAGCAGGAGAAGCAGGTTTATGCTATATGTATAAGTAACCAGGTCGAAAGATACGCCAGCTACTGAAAACCAGCCTAGTGCTTGCACTTTTGAGGAATTGAAAATAAGCGCAACAGCTATAGCCAAAGAGAATATGCTGGCCGCTACAGCAGTATATTTTATATACCTCTTGTGCCTCATTACCAATGCCGCAAAGCCTGCCAAAAGCATCGGAACTATTACAAGTATAGCTAGCATTTTTAACTAACCTTTCAAACTTGAAAGCTTATCTATATCGAAGCTTATCTCCTCTCTGTGCATGTATCTATATGCTGCTACAAGCGCGATTATTTCCATCGCCATAACAGACCATATGGTAAGCAAAAATTCCATTACCGATAGAAACAATGACTCGAAAGCGAATGAAACAACCGCAAGGCTTGCAGCCACCAGTATAAGCTCTGCTGATATTATAATCATTATCATATTTTTTGATGACACTACCCCTGCAATGCCGAAGCTGAGCATGAAAAATGAAAGAATTGCAACTATCATGATGCTCATTTTTTAACACCAATTTTTTTAATTACCACTATTGCTGCTATGCAGATTGCAAAAAGTGCCAGCACAAGCAAGTAAAGAAAAGATATGTTTCCGAATATGGCATAGATGTTTATGCTTGTAGCTTTGCTGCTTGCAAAACCCATCTTGGAAATTGCAAAGCTAAATGCAAGCATAAGCACGATTGCTGAAAGTGCGAATTTGGGCTTTGATATGCTTACTGCCATCGGCATCGAAGGAGAGAGTCCCACAAGCAGGTATGTTGCTATGCCCCCAACTATCACAAACAGTTGCAGAATAGCAACAAATACCATGCCAACCAAGGCAAATATTGCTGCATTTGCTATAAAAACAAGCACCAGAGCAAGTATTGCATAGAGCATTTTCTTGAGCTGGAATATGTAAAGTACGAAAACAAGCTCCAAAAGCGCCGCCAGCAGCAATATCAGCATCATAGCACCCAATTACCAATTACTCAAGATCCTCGGGGCGTTTTATCAACACCCTCCTGTCATATGCTTCATATTCCGTGCTTTTTGTAAGCACAAGGCACTTAGTAGGGCAGACTTCTTCACAAAGCCCGCAAAAAAGGCACCTGTCAAGCCCTATCTGAGGCATCTTCTTAATGCCTTTGTCTGTTTCTGTATCAACCATATCTATAGTATTGTTAGGGCAAATCCTGGCACAGGCGCCGCAACTTATGCAAGTTTGCATGTCGAGCTTGTGCACGCCTCTATAATTGTCAGGTTTTTCCTCCTTCTCGTCCGGGTATTCTACAGTTATAGGTTTCTTTACCAATTGAGAAACACCCGCCAACAACGGTTTTATTATCATTGCTTTTACCTTTTTCCTTTATTCCAACCCTAAACCATATCAACAATATCCATTATCATTATCTTATAAAAAATATAAATGTTGCAAGCAGATTTATAACTGCAAGGGGAAGCATTACATTCCACCCCAGATGGAGTATGCGCTCTATCCTCATCCTGTTCAGCATTGCCCTTATCCCTATAATTACAACAACTATTATGAATACCTTTGCCAGCATCCATGCATATGGCGGAAGGAAATTCGGGCCAAGCCACCCTCCAAAGAACAATATTGCTATAAGCATTGATCCAAAAAGCAGCCTTGTATAATCGAGCATAAGAGCAAGCGCATAATATTTTGGGCTCAGATCTGTAAGCCAGCCTGCTACCAGTTCATTGTCTGCTTCTTTGACATCAAAGGGTGGCCTTTCAAGCTCTGCAAGCATAGTTACAAAAAACACAAAAAAGCCTATAGGCATCAACGCCACAAACCACATGCTAACTTGCGAGTTTACTATACTTGAAAAATTGTAGCTGTTTGCAAGCAGCCCTACAGAAACTATTACAAGCATTAAAGGGATTTCATAGCTTGCCATAACACCTATAGATCTTTGGGCGCTTATAGAAGAAAACTTGTTGCCGCTTGCCCATGCCGCCACGAATATGAGCAATGGAGAAAATGAAAGGACTACAAAAACCAGAAGCAATGCCAAGCTGGAATACATTCCAACAAAGCTTGGAGTAAAAGGAATAATAACTATACCTATAACGAATATAGCGAATATGAAAGGGAGTACAAACGGATAGATAGGATCAGCGTAATCGAATTTTATGTCCTCTTTAGAAAGGAGCTTCACGACATCTGCAAGGTTTTGGAGTATCCCAAACTTTCCCAAATAAGTTGGTCCGTGCCTTGCTTGTATCCTTGCCATTATTTTTCTTTCAAGCCAGCCAGCCACAACTGCGAAACCTATCAGTATTATAGAAACAAGTATAGCAAAAACCACAAGAGAGAGGAGGAGTGCTATATATGGGGAGGTGCTGCTTCCGAAGAATGGATATATTATTTTGTATATATGATAATAATATCCCGCTACTGCAGGAGAGCTTATTTCCATTTATATCATTGATATTTGTTATTTTACATTTTTATACCTTTATTTATAGATAGGCTTTTATGTAGTTTTAAGAAATCGAAAAAGGTTGTCTTACAATCTAGGGACAGGGAATTTGGCCTACTGCATCTTCCTCCTAAGTATTATGCGCTTGATTGTATCAGAGGGACTATCCATATTGCCATAGTTGCTCAGCGCTTTTTCCATGCCTGCTATTTTCAGAAGCTTCACCATAAATTCAAAAGACGGAGAAGAATAAGCCCTGTTTATGAAAGAATGGATACGCATATCTGTAAGAAGTGCGCGCTTCCATTTTTTCTCATACTCTATTGTGTCTTTCTTACCAGACAGGAATTCGTAAATTGAACTTGCTGCAAGCCTTGCTGCTACAGTATTGAAAGCAATGCCTCCTCCAGTAGAGGCTTTAGTCTGCCCTGCTGCATCCCCTACCAAAAGGACATTGCCTTTTGCTGTCTTGCGCCTGAAAGACAGAGGAATAAGGCTGGCATATTCGCTACAAACCTCTCCGTCAATGCCTAAACCAGAAATTAAATTAGAAAAAGCAGACTTGCTGCTGGTCCTAAAAACACTATCTATTCCTATTCCTACCTCTATTTTATTATATGAATGGGGAGCAAGCCATCCAAAAAAGCCTTTTGCATGCCTACTAAAAAATATTTCCACCTTGCTTTTATCCTGTAGAGGTTCTTTAAGCTTGTATTCTGCCTTGTAAGTAAGCACGTACCTTTCTATTGGAGGGAAACCAAAAGTGCTAGCTACAGTAGATACTGCACCATCAGCACCCACGATTATATGATTAGCAGACAGCTCAACAAGCAATTCTTTTGACATTCTCCTATTTGTAAATATTCTTGCGCCAGATTTCATAGCAGCAGAAGCAAGCTGCTTTGAAAGATTTTTCCTGTCAAGAAGAAAAGCTTTTGCAGATTCGGATTTTACTGTGAAATCAGTATTAGAGAAATGAAAGGATGCTGCATTGAAGCTGTTTTTTATAGAAGCTGAAACATCTAAGCCAAGATTTGAAACTGCCTTTGCGGAGAGTATTCCTGAAGCGTAGGCTGCCCTTTCCCCTATCTCTTGCTCGGAGGTATAAACATCAACTTCTAAGCCCATGCCTGCAAGTTCTCTGGCAACTATCAGACCCGCAGGGCCTCCGCCCACTATTATGACTCCTTCCAAATCAGTGCGCGTTTCCAGCACCTTTTCTATATTCAGTTTAACATATTGTTTTAAATGGTTTTTATGCACGCAAAGCCGAAATATAGATTCTATTCATAAGCATTGGCAGGCGCACGTCTGCTGCTTTTTGCAAGCATTGTGCAGTATCTTATTCAATACAAAATTTATAAAACCTATAAAAGGGATTTGCTATTCAAAAACCATAGAGTATTTTTAGCATAGAAATATTTAAGAATTCTTTATTCTTAAAACTAATATAATGAGTGAGCAAATGTCCAATAGTGTTAAAAACGAGGCAGGCAGTGTAATAAAGCCAAAAATAGAGATACAGAACATGGTCGCACATGGAGATTTACATGCTACCATAGACCTTCATGAGCTTGCAAAACATGTGAAGGACGTAGATTACGAGCCAGAACAGTTTCCCGGAGCTATTTATAGGGTATCAGATCCAAAAGCTGCAATTATACTTTTCAAAAATGGAAAGATGATATGCACTGGGGCAAAAAGCAAAGCAGACATAGAGAAAGTACTGAAAAAAGTTGCAGAAGTAGTTTCAAAATATGTAATAAATGAAAAACCTGAAAAGAAGGCACCAGAAATAAGCGAAGCATAAGCCGTCAGGTGCTTGTTTTGGAGTATTCCAAAGACGAGATAATAAAAAGAGGCTTTGTAAAAATAAGGGTAAAAAGAGCAGGCATGCTTCAGCAGCTAAGCTTTTCGGTAAAAAAAGTCGAAATCGAAAACAGCTATTATAACGAGCTTTATAGTCCAAGGCTTGTAGAGCTTTCTGAAATAGAGAGAATAGCAGACCTTATGGGAATGCCTGTTGAAGCCGGCGGAAAAAGAGCTTTCCCAAAGGGAAAAACTGCCTTAGACTTCATAGTTAAGACTACTTGAAATAATTGCTATTTATCTTAAGGGTGCCGTTTGTATAATATGTCTTGTTATTGATACTGTAGCTTGCATTTACAATGTAGGAGTATGTGCTAGGTATGGGGAGATTACGGCAACTCACATTTACCAATGAAGAAGATCCTGAAGGAATTTCTATGCTCTCGTTTGCAACACGGCCAAGGCCAGGTATTCCACAAGACAGGCCATCCAATTTTATGGATTTAGAGAAACTGTTTCCTATCAGCAGGCTTGCTATTGATGAAGAAGGATTGAAAAACTCTAGCTTGCATGAGAGGTTCTTGTTGCTGAAATTGCAAGGATTGAACTCTGAAATATTCCAATGCAGGCCCGTAAGATTGAGATAGCTTATAAGCTTTATCCCAGAATATGCTGCACTGTCATATAAAGAGCTATTTACCAATGAATATAGCGTCAATATCGAATGGTTGGTTACCTCTGTTTGATTCAGCATTATAAATTTATTTGGAAGGGAGATATTGACTTGCTTAGAACATATGCTAGTGGCTCCCTGGAGGTAATAGCTGCCATTGCATGAGAGATTTGCAGGCTTAGAAAAATTCTGACCGAAAACAATTACTGAAAGGAATACTCCTGCAGAATTTCCAAATATATTTGCAGCACGATATACGCCTGATGAAGAATGCCATAGCAGCTGGCCCATAGGTGTTGAGTTCAGATAAACAAAATTCAGGAATTTTTGCTTGTAAGTAAAATTTAAACCTGACGAGAAATTAGTATTGGCAGAGAAAGTAGAAATTTGTCTGCATGACGAAGCGTTTATTGGCTTGTTTAGAATAACAAGTTTTGTCCAGCCACCGCTGTAAAAAATGCAGAAAGAGCTTTTATTTGTAAGCAGGAGCGATGCGTTGCCAGCAGATTCAACGCTAAAGTTCCTATTCTCCTGTAGAAGCAGCCCTTCTAACGATGCAGGATTCAGGGTGCCTTGTAGCCACACCGCATATTCTTCAGTACCGTTCTTGTAAGCATTGTATGCAATTCCTACATATTTAGTGTAGTTTATTATAGGAATTAGCGCGTATGAAATTCCTGCTGTCCTTTCATTAGATATGCCATAAGCGCCAGTAATCCCTAGATATATGAGGCTTTTTGGAGATATTGAAAAATATGAGGAATTTGAGGCATTGGACTGTGGCAGCGAATCGTAAGGGGCAAGGGTTGAATTGCTTAAAACATTCACAATATATGTTTTATTAAAACTGCTTCTGTTTGCTATAGGGAGAAGCATTGCAGGATCTGGCTTTATCGAAAATGTATATGTGCCTGAAGAATTATACATGTAGGTGAAATTTTTTACTACATAGCCATCTCCAGGAATAGAAACAAAAAACGAGTAAGGCACATGGTTAAAGTATATTATCATTGGCAGATTGAGTATCGGGTTTTCACCGTTATTTTTAATGTATATTTGCATCTTTGATAGAGAATATGGATATAAGGGCTTTGTATTGTTCAAAAAACGTACAGACACGCCAATGCTTATTGCTTTGGAGGCTTTTGGCATTGACAAGTATAAAATCAAAACTATTGATAGGGCTATCAATATTGCTGCTAATGCAGCAAAAAAAATTTTGTTGTTCAAGGGATCACAGTTTTATTAGAAATTGACTTTGCAGTTTCTATTATCTTTTCTTTAACAGGATTTATCTCGGAATTGAAATAATTTTCCATCCATGAGCGTATATCATATTTCTCGCCGTTTGGCGGAAGAGTGAAAAAGAATTTGCCTTTTGAATTCTGTACAAAAGAGGCTTTTTTAAGCTGAAGAAGATGGTACCTGAGGGTCTTTTCATTTATTGGAGACCATCTTTTCCCTATATATTCAGATATTTCAGCAATTGTTGGATCTTTTGCAAGCTCAAATTGGAAATATAATAGAGCGTCAAATACAGGTATAGACCAAGATCTGGATTCTCCCGGATTTATTATCCCCAATGAAAGGGCAAGCCACCTGACCAAGGACCTGCGGGTCTCTGTAACCTCCTTCGTAACTCTTAGGTTTCTAAGCACTATTGTCTTCTCGACCAATTCAGCTTCTTTCAACATAGCCTATACACTATTATTATTTTTTTTTAAACATATTAAAAGATATGCCTACTATAATAAAAATATAATAAAAATATAAAAAGATATAACGAAATAGCCACTGGAAGCAATTTCGCGTGTTAAAATGCAGTTGCATTATAAATATAGAGTATATTGCTTTAGCAGCTGCTTATATGAATATAAATATTAAAGGAACAAAAATATAGTGGATCTTTATGGACCCCTCGAATATAAAGATAGATATTGATTTTGAGCCAAAGGAACTGAAGGCATATTCTAGGAACGAGGGCATACTAAAGCTATCTATAAAGAATAATGCAAACAGCCTTTACTGGTGCGAATGCGCGATAATTACAAAATCTCCTTTAAGCTTATCCCCTGATGGTGCGGTGAGCAAGGGCATAGCAAGGATCGGAATATTGAAGCCAGAAGAGACAAAAGAAAAGAAAATAAAATTTTATACTATACCAAACAATTTTCCTGAAATATATGATGTTAAAGCGATATTCTTTGTATATGGAGAAGATGGCACAATAGAAAGTAGGATAGAAAAAGTTGAAGCCATAAAATGCATTGGGGATTCTAAATAGCACAGCAGGTTTTGCATATATTTTCGTATTTTAATTCTCAATTAAAAAGGGCTGCAGTAATCAGTAATTTTATAAATTTAAATTTTATAATAAAATAGTAATAGATTAAGTTTAAATAACAATGGTTTAAATAACAATACAATATAAAGAATATATTAGAGGTAATGATATGAATAGTAAAATAACTGCTATAGCAGGGTTGATTATAATACTGGTTGTTGTAGGGCTAGCTATATTAATACTAAAACCGTCAAAGCCATTACAGAGCACAAACGGAGGAATTACTACTACAGTCAAAACTGGTGCCTCTAATAGCACACCAATATTCAACCGTTCGAATTTTACTCAGTTGGTAGTACAGATTACAGATCCGCCACTAGTTCCTAACGGCACGCAAAAACTTATAGTTAAGTATAATTATATTACTGTAACTGGCACAGACAGCAATATAAGCAGCACTAATTCAACTTTGGGAGAGGATATATTAAATAATGGCACAATAAACCTTATGAATCTCACATCTATGGCTGAAACAGTTGGCGTAGCAAACATATCAAAAAACTTCAAAATTAAAGCAATAATAATCAATTTAAAAAGTGCAAATATAACAATAGACAATAACACATATGAATTGACCTTGCCTAGCAATGTGCTTGAAATAAATGCAAGCAACATAAGCAAGAATAACACGATAATAGTTTTAGATATGCACCCAACAGTATTGCAGATATACACTTCTGGAAACAATACTTATTATACAATGGTGCCGTCAGTCGCAGTTGCTGGCTTTGAAAGAAGTGAATTCAACAATAGTGTAATGCACCTAGGAGCAGTTACAAAACTTTCGGTAAATGTCAAAAAAGCATTAAAAATGGAAATGGCTAACATATCCATCTCTGGAGTTGAATTACAAGTTTCTGGCAATAGGACATATTTGGCAGTGAGCATAAAAAACAATGGAAACAAAAATGTAAGGTTGAAGCATGTACTGCTTTATGGCTACATGGAAATGAAGTTTCCAATAATGCCAGATGCGATACAGCAGAGCATTAGCCTTGGCATAAAAACCAACGGATACATATCTACTAACATTATAACTGTTGGAGCTAATACTGTTTTAAACAGCTCTCTGAAACAGATATCTCAAAATATTACAGGGAATGCAGGTATTAAAGGAAACAGCAGAATAATCTTTAACGGAAGTGATTTCAGGTTCGGCAGCTTGACTAATTCAACAGAAAACCGTACAATTTTAAATGAATTAAACATAACATCAGAAAACGGCTCCTACGAAACTTCAATAGCTGATTTCATGAACAGCAAGTTTGCAAGAGATGTATTGCCAAGCATAAATTACAGCGAAAGAGACAGCGGCAAAGTTTGGAGAATATTTGCAAATGTAAAAAATTTCTACAACAGGAACCACAATACACTAAACTTTCTAGTCTCAGGAAATGGAAGCATGTACTTGCCTTTTGACATGGAGGAGCTGGAGAATGACACAGGGTATATGTTGAAACCTAATTCTTCAGTCACACTCTGGTTCAACGGGACAATCCAGTACGGAAATGAAAAGCATATAATTCCATTGCAAAACGCAAATAACTCAAGCAGCGCTGGAACAGTTATACAGAGATTCGAACATGGTATAACAATAGTGCCTTTGGTTAACCAAACTTACAGTGTAAGAGTAAGCGGCAACAGAGGGGCAGTTGCAACTGCCAACGTGGTTGCAGTATAATTAATTGTTTTTTTTTGTTTTTAATTTGAGGACGGCTTTCGCATGAGCAGCAGAACAGATGCACTAGGAAAAGATGTTGTCTTATTATCTCTGTCTGCATTCTTCGCTGATGCAGGATACCAGGCCCTGATAGCAGGCTTCCCGATATTCCTTGTCCTTGTTTTGCATGCACCAGTCTATGTATTCGGAATCGCTACTGCATTATCTTATGGAATAGGGTCATTGATGGGTTATTTTGGAGGCATAGCTGCAGATAGATATGGAAGAAAGAGGGTTGCACTTTTTGGCAATCTATTAATACCTCTTCTCTCATTTACAGGATTGGCGTCAAACTCTGCCGAGGCAGTATCCATATTTTCAATAGGATGGTGGTTTAGGAACTTCAGATCTCCAGCAAGAAGGGCAATGCTTACTGAAGCTTCTTCAAAGAAAAATAGGGGAAAGGCATTCGGATTTATGCATGCTTTAGATATAGGCGGAGGCATAGTTGCGACTACATATCTTATAATACTTGTGGCACTTCATGTTCCGCTCAGAACGATTTTTATAATAACTATAATACCATTGCTTATATCTTCACTCTGCCTTGCGCTTGTCAAGGTAGGCACCAAAAACATAAAAAAAGCTGCCAAAAACATAAAAATTAAGTATTCTACCACATACAAAGGAGTCATAATTGCAACTGCACTCTATGGCTTTAGCTATTATAGCCTGGGCTTTCCTATACTTACAATAGCACAAGCTTCTACAAAGATAACAGGAATAGGCTCTTACATGCTTTATCTTGCAGTTTCCGCATTAATAGGATACTTCATAGGCAAAAGGGCAAAGAACGTTGTCAAGAAGCTGGGAATTTTTGGCTATGTGCTTTCAGGTGTTGGCACTTTTCTGCTTGGGGTTTCCTACATGTTAAGCCTGCCGGTATGGGTATATTACATAGATGTTGCAACCCTTGGCGCTTCGTTGGGTGTTGTCGAAACATTTGAGCCTACAATAATATCTCTGGTAAACCCGAAAGTGAGCCAGTCAAGAAAAATGGGGGCGTTAACTGCTTCTAGAAGTCTGGGTTTGTTCGTAGGCAATCTTGTCATGGGGCTGCTTTATATGATAAGCCCTTTTTACTCTTATTCATATGCAGCAATCATATCGATATCTGCTGGCATAATCATTCTTTTCATGGGAAGAGATTTCAAGCTGTAATTTGACAGCTGCAAAACTAGCATGCCATAGCCATATAGGAGAAGATTGCTAATACCCTGTACAACTTAATGAAATTAATCAAGCAAAACAAGAAAAATAAATGCTATCATATATTTATGAGCATAGCAAGTGTATATCAAGAATAAGTAGAGCTTGAAGAATTTGCTCCGTAAACCAGTATTATTGTTGAATTTGAAAGCTTGATGAGATAAGTTCCGTTCATTTCTTTGTAAGTTATATTGAATTTTGAAAGGTAGTTATTAGAATTAAACGAATTTAGTTCGGCAATAATGCACGCATTTGGATTTTCTTCTGCTTTATATATTACAGACATTACTTCGGTTTTGTTAGGGGTCGCTGGCAACATAGGACATGCAACAGCTGTGCTACCGTTTATTCTTAATAATTTTACATAAGAGATGTTGCTAGGTTCGTAGGCAGAATGAATATATGCAAATGCAAGAAAAACTATGATAAATGCCACAACTACAAAGATGGCGTAGACAAAATATGAATAAAAGCTTAAATTTGCGTTTTTAGGGCTTTTAGATTGGTCTTTGTGCATACAAAACACTTGTTATTTTTTATTATAAAAATCCCATATCTCTTCCAGGTCTTTCTGTGTATCGATAGATTTCCACAAAGCGTTTTCGGGCATCTTGTATATACCAAGCTTTCCCTCATTAGCCATTAATGGGAATATCTGGTTTTCTATGCTTGAAGGGTTTGGCAATTCTTTGCCTACTTCAAAAATATCAGAAACATTTTTCACATAATATAAGCCCCCGTTTATATAATACGGGAGAATAGGCTTTTCCTTAAAGCCGCTTATCTTGTTATCCCCATTTATATCCAATATACCATATGGGCTACGCATCGGTGCTCCAAGTATTGTGACGGGGTGGTTGCTTTTTCTTATTATATCGTTTATATCAATTTCTGCAACAACATCTCCATTTCTTATTATAACGCTTTCTGATACATGCTTTTCTATTAATGCTTTTCTAATTGCGCCCCACGTACCGAGAGGTTCTACTTCTACAGAATATTTTATCTCTATACCATTCCATTCGTTTTCATACCTTTCTTCGATTTTATTGTGGAGATAACCGGTAAGAAGTATGACTTTTTTTATTCCTGCTTTGCTGAAATCTTCAAGCTGCTTATCCATTATGCAATAGTTCTCTTTTATTTCTACCAAAGGCTTTGGGATATGATCTGTTATAGGCCTTAGCCTCTTGCCAAAGCCTCCGGCAAGAATCATTCCAGTTATATCTTCGTCCATCCTAACACTATCATCTTTTATATTGAAGCTGGTATTAAGCAAGTTCTAGATTATATTTTTTACTAAATTAATTAATATATTATTTAGTTAGCCAGATATTAATATTAATGCAATTGCGGCCATATTTGGGCGTAGTTTGTTACATATATTTCCTATTATTTCTTTTATTTCTTTTTCCTTTTCGATGGCTGCTGCGTTTTAGGTGCTTTAGAAGGGTTCTGTGTTTCGGTGCTTTCATGCCCTGTTTGTGGCGGAGGCTGTATATCCTGCCTTTTGGGCTTATGCTCTGGCTGGTTGTAAAGCGCAGACGTGTGATCTATAACTGCATTTTGTTGAGGTGCAGAATTAGTTAAGCCTGTTTCCATTTCATACTGCTGCTTTGATAACTCATTCTGTATATCAAGCCTACTTTTCAGATGTGCGTTTCTTACTTCTTCTCTCTTTTTTTCATACGCCTCCCTTTCCTCATCCTTCCCTATTCCTGCTGTATCACCACTATTGTTATTTTTAGTTGGATTGGTAGCGGGGGGTTTTATAATTACTGGTTGAGTAGATCCAGAATTATGCCAGTAGGGATCCAAAAAAGGGTTTGGGCGTTCCCACGTAGACGGGCTAGAATCTATCACACTCTTGCTGCCGATTGTTATTTTTGGCTTCCATGCCCCTGCACCACTGTACTGTTTGAAAAATGTTTGCCAGTCGCTGGTATCTCTAGTGACATTTGTATCAAAAGGCAGGGCTGCAGAATCTGTTGGAGGTCGGATAGCGTGATTGTTTGCACTTACATTACTAAAATTATCTTTGCCAAGCTGGCGCAAATAGGACTCTGTTATGCGCTTTTTATTAATAAATGCCCCTTGCCCAGAAGCAGCAACTGCTGCGCCAACCATTATATAATCTTTGTTAATTATGCCATGCTGTTCCAATATAGATCTTGCTTCATCTGCTTGCTGAGGCGTTACGTAGCCTGATTTCAAAGCTCTTTTGCTGAGCTCATTTCTGCTGTGCATGTACAAAAGCTGCATTTTGTTTGTTTTAGCTTGTATGGAATTTGCTTCTTTCATTGCAACAGCATTGCTACCAGTTACCATCATAGGGCTTTTTGAGAAGCGGTCAAATACCTCATTTATTTGAGCATCATTAAAATTTTTGATATTATTTGTATTCAAATTAAGCTGAGAGATTATTTTTTTAATTTGTGGATTATCTTTATTTTTATCGAGCCAATATCTTTTTAAAGAGGTTGAATAAGCATTTATATTGGACTTGTCTATGAATTCTGCCAGATCTTTTGATGGCATAATAGAAGCTAGCTTTGAAAAACCCACCAATGTGGCTGAACCAATAAGGAGGTCTAGATTAGCTTTTGCAGTTGGATTAGTGTGGCTTGCATTTATAAGGTCTTGCAAATTCTGCTGGCTTGCTTTTTTTATTATTTTATCAGCACCCAAAGTGCTTAATCTCTGCTTGAAAACTGAACCATTCATTCCTGCCAGATTGCTTATGTCATTGTTGGGTTTAAAGTCTCTTACGAAGAAATACGCAGGTATTATACCAGAAAGCCCTAGGATCATCCTTGATTTCATATCAAGCCTGCCATTTTTAAGCAAGGATGCTTTTAAAGCCTGCTTTCCAAGAAGCAGGTTTTTCCTCTTTTCAAGGGATTCTTCGAGTTTTGCTATCTTGGCATTCCTTATATCATAAATATTTTTTGCACCGACGCCGTTTCTTGATGCTTGAAGCCCTTTTAGCGTAAATTGCGCGTTCTTTGAATCGCCCCCAAAATACAAATGACTAAGGAAAAAGTTCTGAGACTTGGTTTGCTTTTGCTTCAAACGATCAATTCCAGATTGCAGCTTTTTTATACGTGGATCTGCAGCTAAAACAGCCAGATTTATATCTCCAATCCTACGGCCCGAAGGAGTTAAAAAAAACCCTTTACCTTTATTAGAATCTGGCACTACCTGCTTGCCAACTGTTTCTAAGTTCTTTTTTGCTGCCTGCGTGCTGCTTGCGGTTTTAGAAACAGACTTATACCAAGGCCCTACATAAGCAGTAGTAGATTTGAACCTTGAATAATTGCTACTATCCCCATAAAGACCGTACCTTCTTGTCAATCCCCTACCTGTGCCTCCTTTTGCTGCACCTTTAGTCAACCCCAGAAGCGTGCCCACACCCAGCAGATCAAAAATGCCAAGACCTCTGCCAAGGCCTGCGGCAGCTATTATCAAAAGAAGTATAAGAATAATAGGTATTAGGCTGTATATTGCCCCAAAGCTGAGTATTATGAAATGCAACGCTGCCAGCATTATATTGAACATGTTCTCATTACATTTTACGCAATTAAGATTAATATATTTTGTGAAAAGCGCTTAAACGGATTTCTATCGTAAATTTAAATAGGATAAGATAAAAATAGGCAGGTTTTTATTAGTTAAAACAAAATAATATAAAGTGGGTAAATGCAGGAAATACTACTTTATGGAAGAGGAGGGCATGGTGCTGTCATCGCTTCTGAATTGATTGCCAGAGCAGGTTATTTTGAAGGAAAATATTCACAGGCATTTCCTTTTTTTGGTGGTGAAAGAAGAGGCGCACCAGTTAGATCTTTTGCAAGGATAGATGACAAACCAATAACTCTGCACAGCCAGATTTATAATGCGGACATTATAATGGTCCTGGATAAGGAGCTATTGAAGCTTGCAAAAGAAGAGATAAGCATAAACATGATAAAAAAGAACGGGACAATCCTTTTCAATGCCAGCGACAAATCGGATATAGAAGAATATGTAAAAGCAATGCCAGATGCAAAATTCGCTTACGTAGACGCAATATCAATAGCACAAGAGCTAAATCTTGTTGTAGCTGGCTGGCCGGTAATTAACACGGCAATGCTTGGCGCGCTTGCCAAAGCGTCTAACGTTATAAGCATAGATTCGGCAAAAAAAGCTATAGCAGATTATTGGCCCAAGCCGCTTGCTGATAAAAACATAGCAGCAGCAGAGAAGGGATATGAAAACTGTAATGTTTTGAGATGATCAAATGGGCATGAAAGAGATTGGGGTATATGTTCTGCCTACCAATGACATAAGCAAGATAAAAGAAGAGTATCCAGTTTCAAAGGCGGATTTCGGAGCTGGGGGCAAAACCAATGAATGGAGGCTTGAAAGGCCTGTAGTAAACAATGATAAGTGCATAAAATGCCTGATATGCTGGACTGCGTGCCCTGAGGCAACTATAATAAGGCATGCGGACAACAGCGTAGAGGTAAACTACGACTACTGCAAGGGATGTGGCATATGCGCAAACGAGTGCCCGGTAAAGGCAATAGATATGAAAAAGGAGGAGTAAAATGGCAGATGTAGAAGTTATGAGCGGAAGCAGAAGCGTGGCCACGGGCGTAAAACTCGCAGATCCTGACATAATCGCGGCATTTCCAATAACCCCGCAAACAGAGATTGTGGAAGACCTCTCAACCTACATTGCAGCAAAAGAAATGCAAAGCAAATTTATAAAAGTAGATTCAGAACACAGTGCGATGAGTGCATGCATAGGCGCAAGTGCTGCAGGCGCAAGGGTTTTTACTGCGACCTCCAGCCACGGCTTAATGTATATGGCGGAAACTGTATACTGGGCTGCACATGCAAGGCTGCCCATGGTAATGGCAGTAGCAACAAGAGCAATGGCGGCTCCTTGGAGCATATTGAACGAGCACACAGATTTCATGATACAGCAGAGCAGCGGCTGGATCCAGATAATGGTGGAAGACAACCAGGAGGCGCTCGATACCACAATACAAGCTTTCAAAATAGGAGAAGACAGCAGGCTATCGCTACCAGTAATGGTTGGGCTTGACGGCTTTATACTTACCCACACAAGCATGCCGGTAAGCAAGCCAAGCAAAGATGACGTGCAAAAATTCTTGGGAAAGAGAATGCCCGCATACGCTCTTGATATTGACAGCCCATTGACTGTAGGAAATGTCATAGACCAGAACGAGTGGATGGAGCACAGGTACAAAATCTTCCAGGCAATGCAGAAAGCAAAAAAGGTCATAAAAGAGATCGCAGATGGCTATTCCAAAATATCCGGAAGAAGCTACGGGCTTATAGACTGCTACAAATGCGACGATGCAGACAATCTAATAATAACGATGGGTGCTTCAAGCGGCGATGCGAAGGCGGCAGTAGACAGCCTGAGAAGTGAAGGTATAAAAGCAGGAGAACTAAGGATAAGAGTAATGAGACCATTTCCAAATGAGGAGATTGTGGAAATGATGAAAAACGTGAAAAATGTCTCTATAGTGGAAAGAGCGCTTTCCGTTGGCATAGGCAACATCCTTGCACATGAAATAAAGTCTTTCGTATACGATTCCGGCTACAAACCTTTCATCAAAAGCTATATAGCTGGGCTTGGGGGAAGAGACATAACTCCTGCAGATTATTCAAAAATAGTAAAATCTACAATGAAGAGGCAGGTAGGGGATGAATGGGTAAATCTTAGATCTTGAAGGTGAGTAAAATGATATTAAAGGATATAAAAACCGAGGAAAAATGGATACCTGGGAATTCATCGTGCCCAGGATGCGGGCTTTCGCTAGGCATGAGGCTCATGGCAAAAGCCATAGATGATCCTGTAGTAGTAATACCTGCAAGCTGCGCCAGTGTTGTACAAGGTGGCTGGCCAAAAAGCTCTGCATCTTTTCCATTGCTTAATATAGCAATGGCTGGTGCAGGTGCTGCGGCAAGCGGCATAGCAGAAGCATTTGAAAAGCTTGGAAAGAAAGGAACAGTAGTGGCATGGGCCGGAGACGGAGGAACTGCAGACATAGGGCTCCAGTCACTGAGCGGCGCTGCGGAAAGGGGGGAGAATATAATATATGTAATGTATGACAATGAAGCTTATATGAATACAGGCATACAGCGCTCCTCCTCTACGCCCCACGGAGCGTGGACCACCACAACACCCGAGGGCAAAAGAGAGTTCAAGAAAGATGTCTCTCTGATAATGATGATGCACCAGCTTGAGTATATGGCAACAGCCAGTGTTTCTTACCCTACAGACTTTATAGAAAAGCTGAAAAAGGCACAGAGCCATAAAGGGACCAAGTTTATACAACTGTATTCGCCATGCCCGCCAGGATGGAGGATGGACGCAAGCAAAACCGTAGAAGTCGGCAAACTGGCTGTTGAAACAGGAATCTGGATACTTTACGAATACGAAAACAAGAAGCTTTTCATATCGCAAATAAGCAAGCAGTTTGCAAAGCCAGAGGCAAGGCAACCAATAAGGAAATATCTAAGCTTGCAGGGAAGATTCTCAGGAATAAGCGATGAAGATGTTGAAGAAATAGAAAAGGAAATTAATGACAAATGGGAATTCCTCGCCAAATTTGAATAAAAAATAAAATAAAGCTTATTTCTGATCTGCTTGGGTGTCGTCCTGACTTTGCTGGGAGGGCTGTGTCTGCACTTTAGCCGCGTTTGGATTGCCTTGCAATCCTGGTGCGAGCTCCCCCTTCTTTTTCATTCCGTACTTTTGCTTGAGTTTTGAAGGGTCTGTACGCTTGAAGAAGGAATCAAAGATAAAATCAAACCTACCGCTTAGGGTGTGCCAGTATATTCTTTCCATCATCATCTTCATGAAATGGTTCATCCTTGTTATCGGGTATTGCAATGCAGGCTCGGTATAAGAGCTTATCACGAAAGTGGCTTTATTGTAGCCCACATCGAATGGGCAGTTTGTCCTTCCGTTGAATTCTGCTGCCTCTCCATTAAGTATTTTGGCAACAGTCTTTGCTTCTAGTTCTGCCCCAACGCCAGCTTTAGAAGTAGGTAGATTTGTGCAATCGCCTATTGCAAAGGCGTTATCATAAGGCCTTATCTTCATTGTGTTTTTGTCTACGATTATGAAATTTGAGGAGTCTTTTACCCCAGATTGAACAAATTCTATCGGCGTACCAACAAACCCTGGAATTATTATCGGAAGGTCATACTTTATACTGTCCCCCTCTATTGAGTAGATGATTTTATTTTGAATGTCTATTCTGTCTATATCAAAAAAAGTCATTACCTCTATGCCCCTTTCCTTCAGCAGTGGAGCAACCTGCTCATCTACTGGCTCAGCAGAATATGCCCTAGGATACGGCGTAAAGAACACAATCCTTGATTTGGACTTCAGATGTTTTTTTGCGAGCAGCTCCTCGATCAAAAAAGCGCCTTCCAATGGAGAAGGAGGGCATTTTATTACCGGAGAGGCCTGCCCTATTGCAATCGTGCCTCCAAAAAAGTTGTTTATTTTTGACCATAGCTTGGCTGCCTGTGTTGCGCTGGTATGATAATCACCGAATTCTGCATTTACCTCTTTCAGCCCCTGAATAAATGAAACATCAGAAGAAGTGCCTGTAGCAATTGCTATATAGTCATAAGAATAAACTTCGGAATTAGTGTATATTTTCCTTGCTTCCAGATCTATCTTCTTTACCTCGTTTATTATAAGAGATATGCCTTTTTTAAGCAGCTCCCTCTCTGGCCTAGCAACGTTTTGGCTTGCGCCCTTAAACGCTATATAGAGGAATGCTGGTTGAAAAACATGCATTTCTGAATTTGAAATAACAGTAATATCAAAATCCTTCATAGAGACATGGTTTGCAAGGATTGTTGCGCCTGCTCCGCCACCTACAATAAACAGTTTCTTCTTTGCCATTAAAGCTACCTTTTGACTATTTTTATCACAATTATTATCTTATCTGCATCTTCTGATATTGAGACAATCTGGTTGCCTGTTTTTGCTGCCCAGGCAGTTACGTCGCTTTTAACTCCAGGATCTGTAGCCCAAAGCTCAATCACATCTCCGACTTTGGAATTCCTGTACGCTGATGAAAGAGATACAATAGGCCCAGGACATGCTGCACCCCTTGCATCGACTATCGTGTTTTCTGCCATATTAGCACCCATCAGATAAATATAACCTCGCCATCTTCGGCCGCAAGAATAAAGGAGGCTGCACCAACCACATCATCTACAAGCGGATCGAAGTCCTCCTTTTTCAGGTTCATTGCAGAAGCAGTCATAGAACATACATAAATCTTTGCGCCGTGTGCCTTTGCATCATGAAGCATAGCCTTCCAGCTTGGGACATTGTTTTTTGCCATGCCTGCAATAAGCTGTGGGGCAAATCCTTCAAACTCTTTAGCAAAAGGAAGTGCCTGCTCCTGTTTTAAAAATCCCAACAGCCCGAAGCCAGCCACGAAGATATTTACTTGGAAGTTCAGGGCTGCTGCTGCCTGGGAAAGCACACCCAAAGGTATAAATTTTTCTAGAGTGCCCGAGTACATTATTATTGAAAGCTTGTCCATATTACCACTGCGTTATATTTTTAATAAAATTTTTTAATATTATCATTTAATATTATCATTAAAATCAAATGTTAAAATTATAAATATAGCAACAAACTATAAATTAAAATCTACGTTGTATGCTTATGTTTCTATTCCTTGTCTCGTTTTATTACATGCAAAAGGCATATGTAAAGCTGACGTACATTACGCAATTTGTTTCCGACATTCTATTTGTATCTATTTATATTCATAGAAGTATTTAAGAAATCTGCCCTTGCGACATGATCTCCTGGGAAGCAATAAATTTACAAATATCTCCTTCGCAACATATAAATTTCACTGTATGCGTATCAAATACTTACAAGATACCTATATATTTTGTTCCATCAGCACAAATGCACGTCCAATTATCCCTAATCAGCATAAGCAATAACAAGACCTCCGCAGTAGGCATCCTGCCAGGTAACATCGTTTCAAGTAGGATATAATTTTAATACATTTTTATTTTAATTTGGCTTTTTGTTCTGGTTGCTATTTTAGCATCTTATATATGAGATTTTAAAATCTGTGCTGCATAAACAAGGCTTATCTAATAGGATGCGCCATAGGAAGCCACATAATTAGTACCTAAAAGGGATAATAAAAGGGATAAAGCATGCAATAGCTTAAATATTTAAAGATATATAAAGATAATAAATGATGATCATGACAATATTAGGATTGCCACTCGATGGAGTGCTGGTGCTGGTTGCTTTTGCACTGGCTTATATAGGAATTACCATACTATTACAGCGCAAGCTTGTAAACACTAAAAGACTAAGAGAGCTTCAGATGAAATCCAGCATGCTTGCGAAAGAGCTAAAGGAGATGGCAAAAGCCAAGGCATCAAACGAGGAGCTGCTCGCAAAGCAGAGGGAGATGTTCCCTATCATGAGCGAAACAATGAAAGCTCAGCTAAAGCCCATGCTTGTCATATTGCCTTTGTATCTTGCAATAGCTTATTTGGCGCTGCCTACTGTAATAAAGCCTTTTGCAACAAAGACAACCAATTTTGCAGTATACCAATCCTTCTTTTTCATATTGATACTTGTAATAGGGATGATTGCACAAGGCATAATAATGGTTTATGATAGGAGGAAAATGAAGCAGGAATTCCCTGATGCTTACAAAAAGCCTGCTTCCGAACCAGGGCAATAGCTTTTTATTTCTTTGATTCAAATTTTATATATAGCATAGACTTTTAGCTTTTATCGATTAAAATATCTAGGAATACTATACAATGTTTTCATATTAAGCATTAAAATGTTAGTAGGATAAAAAGGTGTTTGTTTTGCCTAAACCAATGCACAGATCTCATAGCTTTAGAAAGCTCAAAAGAGTTACCCCAAAAGGTAGAAATGTAGTACACTATGAAAAGCATAAGACAGGCATGCCGCATTGCGCAATATGCGGAGCAGAGCTTAACGGAATAAGGACAGAGGCCAAAGGAGGAAAGTCCAGAAGGACAAACAGCAGGCTTTTCGGAGGTGTGCTCTGCGCTGACTGCACTGCGGAGGTCGTAAAGCTCGGCAGCAGAGTGGAAGAAGGCTACATAAAGCTTGATGATATAAGCACAAAATACAAAAATTATGTACTTCAGCTTGTTGCACACTGATAGCGTAGGATTGGCATGATCAAGATATGCCTAAGTGGACTTAGCGGAAGCGGGAAAACTGCAATAGGAGAAGAGATAGCGCATTCTATGCATATAGCGCATATAACAAAAGCGTCTACTTCTACCTATAAAAAATTTGTGCAAGACAAAGAATACCTTGAACACACAAGCAAGGTAGCAGAGACTGCAGATGCAAAATATGCGAACGATTTTGACAGGGAAATAGAGGAGATGTCTAACAAAAGCGATTGCGTTATTTCTACATGGCTTTCGCCATGGATAATTAGCAACCCGACCGTAAGAGTATGGCTCAATGCAAGCTTGGAAGCCAGGGCGGAAAGGAGGGCCAGTACACTAGGAATAAGCAAGGAAAAAGCTATGAAGATTGTCGAGGAAAAAGACAGGATAGCAAAGGCGGCTTTTATGGATGTATACAAAATAGACGTAATGGATCATTCAATTTTTGACATAGAGATAAATACTGAAAAAGTAAGCATAAAAGAATCTGCTAAGGTTATAGAGGCATTAGTTAAAAGCAGGATTGATATTTAAAAATTTAAAAAGTGATAAAATGCTAGCTGAAGAAGGAAGAGTATGCATTAAAAAATATGGCAGAGATGCAGGAAGCAGAGCAATCATCACCAAAGTAATAGATAGAAACTTTGTAATGATAAAATCTGCCAAGAGAAAGAAGGAAAGGAGATGCAATATAGATCATCTAGAGTTCTTAAGCCAAAAGGTAAATCTTAACGACAAAGCAAGCGTTGACAAGATTCTGGCAAGCGCTGCAGAATAATGTGTAATAGTGTTATGCGTCCGAAAAGGTAATTTATTCAAAGCTTGAAGAAATTGTGGCACCTGCACATACTGCTTTAGTTATATGGGATGTGCAGAAAATGCTGGTAGAAAGCGTATTTAACAAGCAGGAATTCTTAAGCAATCTGCAGATGCTAATAGAATCGGCAAGAGTCGTAGGAATTCCCATGTTTTTACTATGATAACCCCTTTGCCTGAAAGATTCGAATCCAAAGCCCGACTTGCAAGCATGAAAGTGTGGAGCTTGCCAAAAGATCCAAAGATGTTCGAGCTTGCGGTTGCACACAAGGAGAATGAAATTGTAATAAAAAAGAATACAGCAAGCGTCTTCATAGGCACGAACTTTGATTTGATGGCAAGGAATACAGGGATAGAGACAATCGTGTTTGCTGGAATAGCAACAGAGATCGGCATCGAATCTTCTGCAAGGGAAGCGTTAAATAGAGGTTATTACGCGGTAGTTGCAAAAGATGCGGTGTCTTCCTCAGACAAGGAGGCGCATGAAAGGTCTTTGGCAAACATGTCAAAGCTTCTTATAGTCTATGATTCCAAAGCTTTAGCAGCAGAATGGAAAAACAGCAATTGATTATTTTATAAAGCATTTTTGCATTGCGTTTAAGACCTGCTTTCAGAAAGGCAATATTGACCAAGAAGAAGTTGGTGGGGTTGCCGATAATTGGCTGTAAAGTGTGGGTTGTGGAACAGATATACAACGCTATGCAAAGAAATACAAAATTCACGGCGGCGTGTAGCTAGACCACCAGTTGCTCACAAACACAACGTTGCTAGGCACGCTCTGTTAGTGTTGACGTACAGAAACTGCTGAAGTACCTGCAAATAAGC